>JBEEMU010000588.1:0-5550 GCA_041192485.1 Bacteroidota bacterium
TTTCCATTATTAAACGCCCCTTCTTCTACCACGATTACCCCATTTTTATAGCTTGTGGTATTATCGTTAGGCGGAAGTGAGGGGCTTGTGCAAGCTCCCAAAAATAAGGAAAAAACAAGGAAGTAGGAACAAAATAACCAGGTGATTCTATGCTTATTTCTCATCTAAAAGCTGCTTTATAAACGTTTGAAAATCGTTTTTATAGGCTGCAAAATCGCTGGTTGCAGGGCCTGAAAAACCTGTGTGAATACGGCGAACCTTTCCTTTTTTATCTATAAAAATAGTGGTCGGAAACGACATGATTTGGCTTAATTCTGGCAAAGAAGCTGCTGCCGAATCCTTATTTGCATAACCCGCTGAAAGCAGCGGATACGGCACTTTTAGCTGCGTTTGATATTGTTTTATCAAATCTAAACGCGCTTGCGGACTATGCGATTTTTCGTAAGCAAGCCCAATAATTTGTAGGTTTTCGTTAGCATTTTTTTGTAAATAATCCATCAAAAAACGGGTTTCATCTAAACAATTCGGACACCAAGACCCCAATATTTGAACCACACGGACTTTGCCCTTAAAATCGTTGCTCGAAACATTTTTAGCCTCGATACTCGGAAAGGAGAAATCGAGCGACGAAGCTCCACCTTTCATGGTCGTAAGCGTGTGTGGGTCGCGCAGGCTTGCGTTCGGGTTGCGTTTCGCCGTCCAGCTCGTCTTGCCCTCTTTGCCTTTATAAGGCAGTCCATACCAATAGCCGCCATTCATTTCGTCGCCATTTACAATCGCTTCAAAAAGAAACGTATGCGAGCCGTCAAAACAGGATAAATACATTTTGTCTATTGCGCCGCCGCCATCTATTTTTCGGGACTGAACAGTGCCTTCCAAATAACGATAATCACCCGTTTCGGTCATAAATGTGCCAGTAAGATGCTCGCCGTGCTGCTTAAATTCGCCGACTGCTTTTTCCTCATCGGGCGTTCCTTTGCTAAAAACAACGTCCCATTTGCCATTTATATCGCCTTTCGGCATATTTTTAAGCTCGGTGAAGCGGTAGCTTTGCGCGTGTTTTGCCACAAATTTAATGCGATAATTCTCCTTGCTTGGTACCACATAATAGCCTTCCATCACCTTATCCTCTACGATAGCCGAGATATAAGAATGAAAAATAGGCAGCGTTATATGAATGGTGTCGCGCCGCTCCTTCAAGCGATTGCGGCCTATTTTGATGTCATCTACACGGATTCGCTCGTCGCCATTGATTATTTCGATATGAAATTTATTGGCGGCACTGTCGTCATATTTCACCTCAAAATTAAACGGCAATTGCCCTGCAATATAATTATCGCCTGTGGCTTGATAATCTTTGGTCGAGGTTTTTATTTTTTGATAATCTTTGCCCTCTAAAAACAAAACGCCACGCCAAATACCTGGGGCAACGCCATTATAAGGGTTTTGCATCACGCAAGCCGAAAATACCAATAAAAATGGTAGAAAGAATAAAAATTTACGCATATATAATTTTTAATTAAAATCTGAATAATGGCGCAAATATAAGGCATTTTAACTTAGGAATGGCAAGAAAATAAAACCCACTATCCGTTTAAGGGATAATGGGTTTATAAATAGGCGACTGCTTGATATTTTAGGGCTTAGGCAATAAAACGTGACAACGAAGATTGTAAACAAAAAAATCAATTTATTTTATAGGCTGAACAAAAATTATTCCAAAATCAATTTTAATAAAAAGTCATATTTTGATTACGAAATCATTAGACGAATAGAATAAAGACAATTGTCATTTTTTATAAAAATATTTTTCCTATAAAAAATATTTTTTCTTGTAACTCATTGATTATCAACATTTATAAAAAATATTTTTATCTTATCAAATATTATTCCAAAAAAAGCGATAACTTTGCATTCTGTTCATGCAACTTTTTTAGGAAAAATAGCTTCTTTATATCAAACTGCAATTTGCTAATTTGTTTTAGCTTGCTTTTTAAACCAATGTTCCACACTATTTTACCGTATTTTCAGTTAAAATTATAACAAATAATTATAGCAAATAATTAAATATGCTCCATCAACATCTTAGTCAGCGGCTTTTACAAAAACTTTCGCCACAACAAATTCAGTTAATGAAGCTGTTGCAAATACCAACAGCCCTGCTCGAACAACGCATCAAGGAAGAGCTTGAAACGAATCCCGCTTTGGAAGAAGGCGACGATTTTGAGGGCGAAAGCGTGTCGGATTATAATACAGCCGATAGCGACACCGATTATGACGACACTTACGATAGCTACGACACTGAAAAAACACCCGATGTCGATGATTTCGGAAGCGAATTTGACGATATTCCGCTAAAAAGCGACGAGGCACCGATGGACGATTATATAAACGATTATATGGACGATGATGTGGCTTCGTATAAGTTAGCGGCGGATTACAGCAGCGACGAAGAGGACAAATCGCTCCCTATTTCCGTAGAAAATAGCTTTCACGAACACCTCGTCGAGCAGCTCGGTATGGTAGATTTGACAGAACATGAAATTGTGGTATGCACACAAATCATCGGCAGCATCGATGATGACGGCTATCTGCGCCGCGAAATTGATGCGATTACCGACGACCTTTCATTTACGCAAAACATAGCGACAAGCGATGAAGAAGTCGCAAATTTGCTGCACATCATTCAGCGATTCGACCCGCCCGGCATCGCCGCTCGCTCGTTGCAAGAGTGTTTGTCTATCCAGCTTGAGCGCAAAATGAAGTTGCCAGAGCATAAAGAAGACCTCAAAAACCTGAAGAATGCACACGTTTTAATGACCAAGTATTTTACCGAATTTACGAAAAAACATTATGAGAAACTCCAACGAGGCTTAGATTGCACCGATAAAGAGCTGAAAGCTGCCGTCAATGAAGTCTTGCGTTTGAACCCGAAACCCGCTTCGGGCTATATCACAAGCGCACGCAATTACCAAGTCATTATCCCCGATTTTATTATCGAAAATGTGAACGGCGTGGTCGAGTTGTCGCTCAATTCGCGCAATGCACCCGACCTAATTGTCAGCGACCAGTATAAAGATATGTTGCGGGCTTATAGTGCAGGGTCTAAAAAAGATAGAAAGGAAAAAGATGCCGTTACCTTTATAAAAGGCAAAATAGATGCCGCAAAATGGTTTATAGATGCCATTAAACAACGCCAACAAACAATGTATAAGACAATGTTGGCGATTAGGCAATATCAGTATGATTATTTTTTAACAGGTGACGAAAAACGCTTGCGCCCCATGATTTTGAAGGACATTGCAGAGATGACAGAATTGGACATTTCAACCGTTTCGCGGGTAGCAAATAGCAAATATGTGCAGACCGAATACGGCATCAAATCATTAAAAGCCTTTTTCTCGGAATCGCTGCAAACCGAGAGCGGTGAAGAGGTTTCTACACTTGAAGTGAAAAATATTTTGCAAGAACTCATCGGCAACGAAAGCAAAAACGCCCCCCTTAGCGACGAGAAATTGATGGATATGTTAACCGAACGCGGTTATGCCATCGCCCGTCGTACCGTAGCAAAATATCGCGAACAACTGAACATTGCAGTAGCTCGTTTGCGCAAAGAATTATAGTCTTTCCAAAGTGCCTTGCTCCCTAAAACAGGTAGTAAGGCACTTTTTGCTTTTTTTTCACCACCAAAACAAAAATAAAACGTACCTTTGCTTGCTTTTTTAAAGCAAACTATCACTTTTAATTTGTCAATCGATATGCAACACACCGAATTTACTTGGACTACTCCCGACGGAGTCTCTATTTTCGCGCAAACTTGGTCGCCTGATACTCCGCCGCGTGCTGTTGTTGCGTTGGCGCACGGCTTGGGCGAACACGCAGGACGCTATGCACACGTTGCGCGTTTTTTCGCCGATAACGGCATTGCTACCGTTGCCTACGACCGCCGCGGACACGGGAAATCGGGCGGTAAACGCGGACACACGCCCGATTATGCCTTCTATTTAGACGAAGTAGAAACGCTTGTCGCAAAAGCAAAAACGCAATTTCCAAACCTCCCCGCCTTTTTATACGGACACTCGATGGGCGGCAATATTATACTTAACTATGCCTTGCGGCGAAATATAAGCGGCATTGCAGGCGTTATTTCGTCGGCAGCAGTTATCAAATTAGCCTTCCGACCAAACCCTATTGTTTTAGCATTAGGCAAATTAACCAAAATAATTTATCCGACATTCACGCAAAAAAACCAACTCGACGTAGCCGCACTTTCTCGCGACCAGACCGTCGTTGATGCCTACGTTGCCGACCCGCTCGTTCACGACAGTCTTACATCGGTAGCGGGTTTAGGTATTTTGGAATACGCCGATTATTTATGCAATAATGCCACAAAATTTCCCGTACCTTTATACATCACACACGGCTCCGACGACCGCCTAACCTCTTCCCCTGGCAGCGAATGGTTTGCCAAAAACTATACGGGCGATATTAAACTGAAAATTTGGAACGGCTTATACCACGAAATCCACAACGAACCCGAGCAAGCCGACGTTTTAGGCGAAATGGTGGCTTGGATGAACGGCTTAATTTAAGCAGGCATTTTTTAGAGCCATTATCATGTATAGAACTCTGGCGCTGCTGCACCTATAAAAATATGATGGTCTAAAATCTAAAAGACCAACCTCTAATATCCAAAAGTCAAAAAAATTAAAAATTTAAAGTCTAAAAATGCGTGAAGTAGTAATCGTATCGGTGGCTCGTACCCCGATAGGCAATTTGAGTGGCGTATTAGCATCGCTAACGGCTACACAATTAGGTAGCCATGTTATCAAAGCCGCTGTCGAACGAGCGGGAATCTCGCCCGACCTCGTGCAAGAAGTCATCATGGGCAATGTGCTGACAGCAAACAACGGACAAGCACCTGCACGACAAGCAGCCTTAGGGGCAGGTTTATCGAAACACGTTGTTTGCACAACTATTAATAAAGTTTGCGCTTCGGGCATGAAAGCCATCATGTTGGCTGCACAGAGCATCGCGCTCGGCGACAATGACATTATGGTAGCAGGCGGTATGGAAAGTATGACAAATGCGCCGCATTACTTGCCGGCCATGCGCGGTGGTATTCGCTATGGCGCTGGCAATGTGATTGATGCGATTGTCCGCGACGGCTTGCAAGACCCTTATGATAGCAGTATGATGGGCAATTGCGGCGAAGTATGTGCCAAAGAGCGCAATATTACTCGCGAAGAGCAAGATGCGTTTTCGGTGGAAAGCTATGCGCGAGCTCGAGCAGCCCACGCGAATGGTTGGTTTGATAACGAAATCGCCCCCATAGAAATTGCGAGTCGTAACGGTAGCACAACCATCACGCGCGACGAAGAAGTGGACAATACTCGCCTTTCCGACATGGCTTCGTTCACCAAAATGCGCCCAGCTTTCGATAAATCGGGGACTATTACGGCGGCAAATGCTTCAAAAATCAATGACGGTGCGGCCGCGATTGTCTTGATGAGTGCCGACAAAGCCAAAGAATTAGGTTTGCAGCCGCTT
>JBEEMU010000589.1:0-2819 GCA_041192485.1 Bacteroidota bacterium
AATTAAAACCCATTTTTCGCCTAATCCGACCAACGATTTGCTGCATATAACCGCAAACCAGCCTTTCAAATATTTGAAAATAACTGATTTACTAGGAAAAACACAGATAGAAAAGACTGTAAACAGCACTGAAACGATTATTTCGACCGCAGAATTGCCGCAAGGCGTGTATATTGGCCTAATTGATGGCATTTTTATACAAAAAATAATCGTATTGCACTAAAAAATAGAAAAAAACTAAAAAGAATACAATTTTCACAATTAGACCTCACGAAATAATACACTAAAACTCGAAGAATTTACACCCCTCCAAAAGAGGTAATTCTGAAAAGAGATGGGTATAAATGCGTTATTTGCGGAAAAGGGCGCAAAAATGGTATAGAACTTCATGTCGACCACATCAAAGCAAGGATTTTGGTGGCGAAGCTACTATTGAAAACGGCCTTATGCTTTGCGCACAGCATAAGTTCAGGTATTAAAAAGCGCCGCGCCCAAAACCTCTCAAACACCTCTTTTTGGCGATTAGCACCATTTTTGCAACAATCCACACGCTTTAAGCGTTTACTATTATACATCTTATCATCTGAACTGATTACGCCGCAAAAGGAGAAAGGTAAAGATACAAAAAAAATAAAAAATCATATAAAATGGCATATTCAGAAAAAGTAATGGACCATTTCCACAATCCAAAAAATGTGGGAACGCTTGATAAAAGCAAAAAAAACGTAGGCACAGGCTTAGTAGGTGCGCCCGAATGTGGCGACGTGATGCGCCTGCAAATAGAGGTAGATGATGCGACGGGCATGATTACCGATGCCAAGTTCAAAACCTTCGGCTGCGGCTCGGCTATCGCCTCCTCGTCGCTCGCAACCGAATGGCTCAAAGGCAAAAGCGTAGACGAAGCCCTCACGATTGACAACATGGACATCGTGGAAGAACTCGCCTTGCCGCCCGTGAAAATCCACTGCTCGGTGCTTGCCGAAGACGCTATCAAAGCCGCAATCAACGACTATCGCGTGAAAAACGGCATGGAGGCGATAGTCGAAGAACATAAAATTGTGCATTAAAAACCAAGATTATTTAAGGATGAATTTAAAGGCAATGAAATTCAGCCGTTTCCCAAAAGAAAAACATGAATGGTCATTAGAAGGTAAACCTATTGATGGCGTTCATGGACAGTGGGCTACATTTGAAAATATTAACCTTGTTGTAGGCAAGAATGCAACGGGTAAAAGCAAGACCGTCGACACGATTCGGCAACTTTCCGACCTACTTTCAGGTGCGGTAAAATTATCTAATCTACGCTATGATAATGGAATTTATCAAGCTAAATTTGATGACAACGGGACGGCTATTGATTATTATTTATCTTTTCATAACGGAAAAACGCTCGAAGAAACATTGCATATCAATGGTGTTGAAAAGCTGAACCGTGCCAAAGGTAAAATGTACTATGAGGAAGTCGAAAAATTTCTTTCGTTTCAAATGGAAGACGATAAATTAGCCGTATCGAGAGTAGATAGCAAGCAACAGCCGTTTTTTGAACGTATTCACAACTGGGGTAAAAACCTAAATCATTACCGCTTTGGCGGCCAATTAGGAAAAGACACCTTGTTACGCGATGCAAACCTGATTAAACATGATAAGGAAATTGACTTAAAAGACAGCGGTGAAGGCTTAGATTTTGATAGGTCAAAAAAATTAATCGACTTGCTTATTGAAAAAGTAAAAAACTCGCCTGTTCAAGTCATTATGACAACGAATGATAGGTTTGTGATGAATAATATCCCATTGAAATATTGGTCGGTTATCGATAGAGTACCCAAAAAATCATTACTCTATAACTATCGTAATTCAAAAGAAACTTTTGATAGCTTTGAATATACAGGTTTAAGTAATTTTGATTTCCTCTCCTCTCAGTTTTACGTTCAAGGCTTTGACAATCAAGTAGAAATATGTAGTGAAATTAAACGATTTAATTACCAAAATTGATAATTTTCTAACATGAAAAAAGCAATTTTCCTCCTCTCGCTTGCCTTTTTTATGGCTTGCAGCTCGCCTTCTGCGTCAAAAGCAAAAACGGTTCAGTTAGTTTGCGACGATTTAGACACAGACCCCGTAACCGAGGTGCCGCATAGCGCCGTGAGTTTGTTGGTTGATGGCCAAAAAACGCCGATTGACACCATAAACGGCTGCTCGACCATCGAAAAAGCCGAATATGCTCAAAAGCAAATACCTGCTGACGCGATTGCCGCTTGTGGTGCTTGGTATGCAGGCGCGGGCGACTATTTCTATGTCGTTTTGAGCGGTGGAAAACCCGTTGTATTCAAAGGTTGGCAAGCCGAAGAGCAAGAAGACCAAGGCTTTCATTGGGAAAAAGTAAAATAAAACAATTCATTCTTAATTTGTAACTATGCTATTCATATCAGAAAAAGCATCGCAACGGGTGCAAAACCTCATGCAAGAAGCGCACGTTACGCCTGTCGATTACTTCGTGCGCGTGTCGGTCATCGGCGGCGGCTGTTCGGGTCTGTCGTATAAAATGGATTTCGATAACGACCTCAAACCAAACGACCAGGTATTCGAAGACCACGGCGTGCGCATCGTAACCGATTTAAAATCATTTCTCTACCTTTGCAACACAACCCTCGAGTTTTCGGACGGATTGAATGGCAAAGGCTTCGTTTTCAATAACCCGAATGCGTCACGAAGTTGTGGCTGCGGCGAAAGTTTCTCTTTATAAAATGAACGCGACATTTCGCCAAAAAATCGTGGTAGAATTGCTTGGAATTGCGATAACCGCTCTTATTACAGGGGTC
>JBEEMU010000590.1:0-3860 GCA_041192485.1 Bacteroidota bacterium
CTGCCGCGCCGCCCTCTTTATTCCAGTCTTCGCCCATGTGATTATTTACCCTAAAATCTTGGCGATTATACCAACCGTCGCCATCATTTCGTTGCGAATAATTTGTTTTTGGGCCAAACGGATAGTCGAATCCTGTTGTTGTTGGTATGGCAATAATAGGGTGTTGTTCTATATTGTAAGCGTATAAATTGTAGTAAAGAGCTTGCATCCACGAGTTCGGCTCTACCAAAGGTAACACGCCCGTTTCGTCGGTATCAAAAACTTCGGAATAGTTTTTTTTGCCGTTTGTATTCGAGTTCGAACACGCTAAAAGGATAAAAAGAGCGGTAAAACTGAAATAAAAAGTTGGTTTCATGGTGAAAATTAAAAATTATACCCTGCGCCAAAACCACCCCAAGGGCGAATAGCATTTCGGCCGTCGGGAATTGGGCAATCGAAGCAAGTTTGTGACGGATTTACATCGTTTGCACTCGTGCGCGTTTCGCTGAAAATCGGCATGAAATAGAGGTGAAAAAAGACACGCCCTGCCAGAGGCTGAAAACGGTAGCCGAGCATCGGATATAAGGTATACAAATTGCTATTTGCGCCTAATTTGCCGAACGTGCCACCCAAGCCAATTTCGCCATAGCTTCCCTTCCCACCAAAATTAAACAATAAGTTTTGATTTATATAAGGCGAATTAAGGCTGTTTTTAGCATTCGTTTGCAGCGATATAGGTATTCCTACGCCAACCGAACCCGACAAAAACGTTCGGTAATTGCCCCAAAGCAAGCGTTGATAGCTAAACCCTGCGCCCATACCGTTCTGCCCTGCGCCTTCCACACTAAACGTGTTTTTGCGCAAAACGGTGTTTGCAGGAGCTTTTTTTATAAATTTATAGGTGCTTTGCGCAAATATCGCAATAGATAGGCTTAAAAAGATGGCAGATAAAATAACTTTCTTCATATTAGCTTATTTCTTTAATGAAACTAAATTTTAATCTTAGAAACGGTGAAATTCCACTTAAGTAGGTAGTAGTGCCTAAACAATTACCGTTTTGAAGCCTTGTTAAATAGGGCATTCTGGGCTAATGATAACTGTGTTTATTTTGGCTTTGCCTAATCTTACGATTTGCCGCAGACGCTACCACTGCTTTCAAATAGCAAAGATAAGGCTTTCTTACAACATTATTGCATATTGCGTACCAAACTATCGAATTTTCATTTTTTTAGACAAAAAAAACAGATAAAAAAACTTGCCCTTTTATTGTTTACGCTATTTTGACCGTTTTTTATTTTAAATATTTGTAAAAAAACTAATATAATTATCTGAAAAGGGAATTAAGTTAAAAAATACACAATGGTCATTTTTTTATGTCAATAAAATTTACATTAAAACCTAAACCCTTGATTTTGTTATGAATATTAAACACGAAATGTTTTAAATTTTTTTTAAAATTGATTTATTTTTAAAAAAATAAAAAATAATTTCAATAATTAAAACAATTTGTTGTAACTTTGCATTGTAATAAGAAAGGAAAGACATTAGACGAATAGATAGTAAACAATCAGCTTACACACACGTCGCCGAGAAACAACCTAAACCGTTACCAAATAGACAATAAACAAATGTACATTCTACTACATCATACATTTTTCTCCTATAAATCATTATGATAGCGAACACAATTTCAGTAGCAGCCGTTCGCCTATTCGTCATTAAATATTGGTTTCAACTTTGTTTGGGCGGCTTGGCTGTTTTTATTTTTCTACGCAAAGACCTAAGTTTTAGTGTCAGCTTTCGTGCGCCGATTGACGCGCCAACAAACGCTTTGCCGCCAAATAGCAAGGCAAATACAGGCTTGCCGCCGCCAAAATTAGCAGCAAAAACGGGCGATGTCGACAAAAACATTTTGCAAGCAGAAGCCACATCTGAAAAAGCAAGTATTTTTTCGTGGGGCGATTCTAAAAGCGAAACGAAGCCGAATAGCCATCAAACCGCGAACGACGGCCTTTCGAAAGCAGCAAAACAGGCTTTTGTTCAGCGTTTTTTGAGCATTGCGCAAGCCGAAAGCAGCAAATTCAAAATACCAACCTCCATCATTTTGGCACAGGGCATTTTACAAACACAAGCAGGCGAAAATCCGTTGGCTGAAACGGGCAATAATTTTTTCAAAATACGCGCAAACAGCACCTGGCACGGCAAAACCTACCGGGCAAAAACGGGCATCTATCGGGCTTACCCAAGCGCGTGGGCCAGTTTTCGCGACCATTCGGAGTACATTACTTCGGGCAAATTTAAAAATCTGGTGTTTAGCGGCACTAAAAATTATACAGCTTGGGCGGCAGGCTTGCAAGCGAATGGCTTTTGCAAAGAATCAGACTATGCCAATAAACTCATTTCTATTATAGAAAGCGAAAACTTGGCAAATTATGACAATTGAAAGCTAAAGAATACTCATACGTGGTTCAGGTTCTGAAACGGTGTTGCTTCCTTCGGGAGGTGCGCCGTTTTTTTTTGTTAAAAATCGCTACAAAACTGTGAAAAAATTGTACCTTTGCGATTCAGTCTGCTAAACGAAATTCTTAATCTCAATCAATTTAAACTCGTATGAGTACTATTCCCTTTTGATTGATAGGTTGAAAATTTAAGCCGATTGTAAATTGAACCACATAGGGCCGCATAAGCCTATTTTCTATCGTATTCAACACAAAATCTTATGTGGCTAACCTAACAATACTTCCTGCTTCTATGGCAATAGCTGATATAAACAAGAAACCTTTTTAAAAAACGCCTTCAAACTTAAATTCTAAATTTAGTTATGACTACTAAAACACATCGTTTTTTAACGATAATAGCACTCGTTTTCGCATTTTTTGCGATAAGCAATACCGCAGTAGCGCAAACGCTGCACATTTCGGGGCGTGTTCTCGATGACGATACGGGCGAAGGGCTGCCCTTTTCGAGTATCACGGTAGTAGGTAAAACCGAAGGCACGACAACCGATATGGACGGAAATTTCAGCATAGATGTGTCGGGAGCCGACTCGTTATACGCTTCTATGGTTAGCTATAAACGCAATACAAAAGCTATCCCGAAAGATACTACGCAGCATATTGTTTTTCGTTTGAAAGAAGATAAGCAACAAATATCAGAGGTGGTGATTCGCCCCGACGGTTATGAGCGGGTGCTTTTACGCAAATTGTGGAAAAACCGTCGGCAAAATCAGATAAAATCGTTTGATAGCTATCAGTGCGAAGAATATACGAAAGTAGAGCTTGATTTGCATCAAATTGATAAAAAGCTCCGCAATTCAGAGTTTTTAAAACCATTTGCTTTTGTTTTTCAAAATATAGACAGCACGAGCGACGAAAAGCCGTTTCTGCCTGCCTTTATGTCTGAAACATTGTCCGATATATATTTTACAAAAGGTAATATCGATGTAAAAAAAGTGTATAGCGCACGGCGGACAAGCGGCGTGAACAACCCGAGTATCGCCGATTTTATACAAACGATGCACAACGATATCGATGTGTATGACAATTGGGTGCGCATGGTTAGCAAGTCCTTTGTCAGCCCGTTTTCGGTGGACGGTTTTGGCTATTACAACTATTATTTGCAGGACAGCGCGAATATGCAAGGGCAAAAAAGTTATAAAATAAAGTTCAAACCGAAGCGCAAACAAGAGCCTACGTTTTATGGCGATTTTTGGATTGCCGACACGTCGTTTGCCATTGTGAACGTGAATATGCGTATGTCGAACGAAGTGAATATCAATTTTGTCAATCGCATCATTATTTACCAAGATTTCAGCTTTGAAAAACGCGATAAAAAATGGTATCCGAGCAAGCAAAAAGCCGTCATCGATTTTGCGCCGACCG
>JBEEMU010000591.1:0-3771 GCA_041192485.1 Bacteroidota bacterium
TGCCCTTGTCTGCAATACCCGTAATAGCTAATTCGGGAATAATAAATGGTTTTTTCATTTTTATAATTTAGTACCTGTTTAGGAACGTGATTTTAAATAAGTGGAACAGTTATACATTACTTGATTTAACACGGATTTCAGGGATTTGTCGTGGATTGACACCGATTTTATTCTATTTTACTTCCTAAGCACTTTATAGACTATTACTTAATTTTGGTCGTTCGGGAAAATAAAGCGTAAATTGTGCCCCTTTTCCTAAGTCGGACTTTACAGAAATAGAACCGCCGTGTGCTTCAACAATGCGTTTGACATAACTCAAACCCAATCCAAAGCCTTTCACGTCATGCACATTGCCCGTGTGGACGCGATAAAACTTATCAAATATTTTATTGATACTCTCGCGATTCATACCAATACCATTGTCGCGCACGACGATTTTCACGCCGCCGCCGCGCACATCTTCGGTATGAATAGTGATAATAGGTCGTTCGGGCGAGTATTTATTGGCATTATCTAAAAGGTTGTAAATAACATTTGTTAAATGCACTTCGTCGGCAAAAACAACGGGGCGTTTGGCCAATAGTTCCTCAATGAGCCGCCCTTCGCGTTTTTCTATTTGCAGCCCGATATTTTGAACGGCGGTTTCGATGACGGCATGCACGTCAATTTCTTTCGGGTGCAGCACAAAATCGTCTTTTTCCAATTGCGCTACCTGCAATACCTTCTCCACTTGTTTGTTCATACGCATATTTTCCTCGCGAATAATAGTGGCAAAGCGCGTCACTTTCTGCGGGTTGCCTGCGATGAGCGGGTTTGAGATAGCATCAACCGCCAAGGAAATAGTGGCAATTGGCGTTTTAAATTCGTGTGTCATATTGTTGATAAAGTCGTTTTTAATTTCAGAAAGTTTCTTTTGTTTAAAAATAACATTTATCGTGTAGGCAAAGCAAAATAAAATAACGGTTATAAACAATAATGACAAAAGTAGCGTCACCCAAATTGATTTCCAAACATAGCTTTCTTTATTTGGAAAATAAACCAACAGCCAGCCCGATGCTACTCGCGTATCTCTATCGATAAAAAGCGGCATTTTATAAGCATCATCGGTGTTCAACATCGCATAGCCTTCGCGTTTAAAATAGGTGCTGTCGTCGGCGCAGAGCGACGAATAATCAGACACAAATGTTTTATAGCGCGTTGCCCAAATGCCGACATCGCATTGCGCATTGCGCAAGCCTCTGCGCATCAATTCAGTTGTAATGCCTTCATTTATTTCGCGAGCATCTATACTTGCCAACATATCGGGTGTATAACGGCTTTTTCCCAATATTTTAACTAAGGCAATAATCGTTCCTTCGCCGCCTTGCTCGGTAGCTCCTTGGCGTAGTGCGGCGGCGATATAGGGGTCGCGTTCAATCAATTGTACCGCATTATTCAGTTCGGCAATCGACGACGGCGACATAATAGAGTCGGGCAGCGGCGGCAGTCGCGGCATCATTCGAGTACGCGCCGTGGAGTACAAGCTAAACGCTTTTTGCACCTCTATTTTCTCCGCCAAATCGCGTAAAATGCTATTTACATTATTATCAAACTGCTCAGAAGCTAATTGTAAGGCTCCGCGCACCCAATATGACTGCACGACAACGATGCCTATCATAGAGAGCGACATCAAACCAATAATGGCAAATATGGATTTCTGGTTCATAATCTTCTTTTTCTGGAAATTTTATGCAAAAATTTGGCTGCAAATGTACGGCATTTAACTGTATATTTTAGGAAATGTATTGTCTAACCCTTAAAAAAGACACACTAAAAAACGCCCTTCCGCACGATGCAGAGAGGCGTTTTTCAGGGTATAATTTAATTTTCACCTACTTATTAAGCAGTAGAGTAGGCGCTTACTTCACGTTCACTAATTCAATATCGAAAACCAAGACGCTATTAGGCGAGATAACGGGCGGCGAGCCTTGCTCGCCATAGGCCAAATAAGAAGGAATGAGCAATTTGCCTTTGCCGCCTACTTTGAAAAGAGCGATGCCTTCGTCCCAGCCTTTGATAACTTGGCCTACGCCGAGCGGAAACTCGATGGGCTGACCTCTATCTACCGAGGAGTCGAACTTCGTGCCGTTCAATAATTTACCTGTATAATGCACCGAAACGGTTTTGCCTGCTTGGGCTTGTGCGCCCGTTCCCTCTGTTTCAATCACATAGTTCAAACCCGAAGGGAGGGTTTTCAGCTGCATATTATTTGCTTTCGCAAAGGTTTCTATTTCCGTTTGTTGCCCTTTTTTAAGCACCTCTATTTGCGCTTTTGCGGCTGCTGCGTCCAATATATCGATGACTTCCAAGTCGAAAACAAAGGAACTGTATGGTGGAATGCCTTGTGCGCCCTGTGCGCCTAAGCACGAACCCGAAGGCATGACAAATTGGCCTTTCCCGCCTTTCCCGAGTAGTTGGAATGCTTTATCGAAGCCTCCGCCTGGCAACATTTGATTTTCGCCGATGGTGATGGTCAATGGGCTACCGTTTTTATGAGAATCGCCGAGTTCGCGGCCATCTACAAACTTGCCGACAAAATGAAAAATCACCTTGTCACCTGTTTTTGGTTTTGGTGCAGTTCCCTCATTTTCAATAGAGTAATACATACCATCAGCTGTTTGTTTGAAAACTTTTGCAGGGTATGCTTTCACATAATCGGCAAGTCGAGTGCCTTCGGTGGCTTTCGCTGTTGCGGCGGCTTCGGCTTGTGCTTTTGCAGCTTCGGCTTGTGCTTTTGCGGCTGCGCCTGCGCTTTCTTCTTTAATGCGCGCGAGGTCGGCTCCGCCAAATACCTCGATATCGAAAATAAGCGGCGTGTTTGCTGGAATATCGCCGCCGGCTCCGCGTTCGCCATAAGCTACGGCAGGCGGCAAAAATAATTTACCGCGGCTTCCTTCGCGAAACAAGGGAATGCCTTTGTCCCAGCCTTTAATCACGCGGCCTTGTCCGAGTGGGAAACTGAATGGCTGGCCTCTGTCGCGCGACGAGTCGAATTTTTTTCCGTCTAAGCGAGTGCCTACATAATGTACAAAGACTTCTTTGCCAACTTGTGGAAACTCGCCCGTCCCTTCTTTGTCAATAACATAGTAAAAGCCGTCGGGCGAGCCTTTTACATGCTGAATATTATTGTCTGCGATGTATTTTTCGATAGCCGCATCGCGTGTCGGCACTTTTTGAAATTCTTGCATTTGAGCAAAACTGATAGTTGCTTGCACCGAAAGTAGCGCACCTGTTACTAACGTTAAAATGGTTGATTTGTTCATTTAAAAATTGATTGGTTATCAAAATGATTGGTAGATGTTTTTTGCTTATTTTTGGAACATTACTAAGACTAAAAATCACCGCAAAGTTACTACAAAGTTACTGTAACTTTGTATTTTTTTACGATTTTAACAAGCTATTTAATATTTTTATACAAAGATACGACTGTTTTACTATTCATTTTCAGTTATTTACAAATTAAATTAAAAAAGTTTGTTTTTTTTTACTTACGATAACATACAAAATTAACATTTTTTTAACTACCTTTAAGCCTTATTTCGTTCTTCACTTTTCTTTTTGTATCCAATTTAACTTAATTTTACAAGCCTATTTCGCAGGGATTTCTCAAAAAGGTCTTTGATGAAATAGGCTTTTGTTTATTCCAAATTAACCAATTTAAAAAACATGGACAACAATCCTGAAAAAAAAGGTTTAAGCCTTATCGACTCTACGGCAATCATCATGGGTGGC
>JBEEMU010000592.1:0-3387 GCA_041192485.1 Bacteroidota bacterium
GCTTTTTGCGCAATCGTCGCTTCTAATATTTCCTTCGCACTTGCGCCGCTTGCTGCGGCGGTTTTTATTTGCTCAAGCATATACTCGGGCAGCTCGTTGTCGCGATTTTCCAATTTATCAACTACGCTTGCGTCTTTGCCTGCGTGTTTGTTTGCTACCATAATATCGCGAATAAGCGCAGGCGGAAAGTTCTCTTTTTCGGCGAGTTCTTGTAGTGCTTCTTCCGAAAGGTACGGCGATTTTGATAGTAAGCTGGCATACAGCGTATAGGCATCTTGCAATTGCGTCATCGCTATTTCATTTTCTACAAGCGGCGTATTGCCGCCGTCTTCTAAGTTGTGAAGCGTCGTTTGCAAAATGCTTTTTTGCACTAAAGCATCAGTGCGGTCTTGCCAGAGGGTGCCGATAGTCGGCGGTAAATTGCCGCCGCTTGCGATAAAAGGGTTGTCGGGTCCGTTTGCATAACTGATAAGACAGGCATCTGCTTCTATAAAGGAAACAGGGACAGATACTGGATATAATGACCTATAAACCTGCGGTACAACTCTCAGCCCTGTATTATTAATACCGTGATAATAATAATTCACATTAAAATCGTTATCATTTTTAAAATCAAAAATAGGGGAACCTGTTCCGCCTGCAAGAAATTGATTGCCTGCTAATTTAGAAGGTTGTCCATTTGGCATCCCTTGATTATCGCGTACACTAAACGCATGATTGGTTGTGTCGTCGGTTTTTACCCAAATATGCGCTTGGCTCGCCGCAAATTTATTGCAGCGTATTTGTAAGCCCTCTGTACCTGCGTCTGACCGGTTATTATTCCACGCCGTCACGCCACGCAGCAAACTGCTGACTCCTTTTAAAAAGTTATTATTATACACCTCGTTATCTTGAATACCGCTATTGAGAACAATTGCGCCATCATCGCCGTCTGTTATTTGATTATTTTGTAAAATAAATTTGGTGCAGGCATCGAGGTAAACGCCATAAGTAATGCCATGCTCCATATTGTTTTGCAAAATGCGCAAGCCGCCGCGCCCACCAACGGTAGCGGTTGTAAAGCCTGATACATAAACACTACGAAAGCAGCTTACGAAATTGTTAAGATACAGCACAACTTCCTCATCGTTAGAGAAACCGCGTGTTGCCTGTACGCCATAATATAAATTATCAAACATATTACTCACGCCGCCTACGGGTGTGCGTTCGGCTCTAAAATTACTATTTGTTGCCAATATACCGCTTGCGTGTAAAGCAGGTGTTGCTATCGTGGTTCGTCGGTCTTCAAAAATGTTTCCATCTTTGAAGACGATGCCTTTATCGGCTGCGATTTTTACGCAAAGCGGCGGAATGGTTGGGCTACGGTAGTTATCGTTTGTTGTAAACTGCGAGCCTGTGATAAAAACGTGGTCTGCCAAATTTAAGGTATTGGCAGCAAACGAAAGATGCAATTTGTTATTTAAAAACTTTGTACCGACAATGCTAACACTTGCGCCCCCATTTTGAGATCGACTATTTCCTGCCGTGATGGCCGTTTTTGCGTGTTCGATATACGCGCCTTCGTAGCTATTAAAATAGGATATATAGGGTAAAATTAAGGCAATATTGTTATAAATACGCGGGGGGTATATTTCTAAGCCACCTACGGGACCGCTGCTACTGGTAGAAATCGTGCCTACCGCAGAAGAAAGCAGCTCGATTCCTCCCCAAAGCCTATCCGTATTAGAAATAGGGTCGGTACAGGTGGTCAATCCGCCCGTTTCATACAGGTTTAGTTTGCCGCCTGGGTTTACAATAATACGTTTATCTTTTGGCATCAACACTTTGTCATAAATGTTCAAGGTGGCATTAGATGGCACCAATATATCGTTGTTTATTAAAGGTGGATGGTTGTAGTCCCAGCTATAAACAGGGTAGCCCGCAACGGTAACAACTGCGGCGTTGGTAGCCGCAACGTCGATAGCTGCTCTTGAGGTGATGGGCAATTGTCCACAATAAATCCGCAATACGGCTATGGTTTGAATTTGAGTACTGTTATGTGTTAGTATAATCCGAATATTGACCGTACCATTAATGGCTAAAGTTGCCACATTTCCCACAAGTGTTATACCCGTACTCGTATAAGTGTTTCCATTGCCAACGAAGGCTGTTACGGTAAATTCGTTTAAATTGTATCCGCTCGGCGGCGTTATGGTTATCGCTACATTTTGGGGCGAGCAAAGATTATTAGCGTTTGTTGCTAATATAGGCGGCGGAATACAGTTTGTGTTTCTTAGGTGCAGTTGTGTTCTTCTATAGTAGTCAAACATATTTTGCATACGCACCACTTGACCAGCCGAAAATGCGAATATGCCAGTGGTGTAATCCATAAAATTCATATACATATCGCCAGTACTTGGGCTGCAAGGCGGTATTAATAGGTTATTGGTACCAATAGCAGAACGGTTTGGAAAACCGATAGGTATGCCCGTATTCCAGTTAGAGCATTGTTGTAGGGGCGTATCCGTTACATAATCGTCATCTTGGCAATCGTTTGATGTTAGCCTATCGCCCTGCCCCCAAGTGTGTTCTAATCCGAGCCAGTGTCCTACTTCATGAGTCAAGATGCTTGCTCCTTTTTTAAAATACTTTTTCGTACAAAAAATGCTGCGGCTTGGCGCACCTGTGTTGCAATAGGGAAGGTAGGTGTATCCTCCCATCGTCATACCATTTACAGTAGCGTTATCGGCTAAAAAAAAATTACACAAACCACTCCACTCACCAATCGGTAGCGTACCAGGTAGGTGAATCGTATGTGCAATATCGCCATTCTCTATCGCACTCGAAGTTACTTTAATAAAATCGATGCCATCAAAAGGCTGCCCTAAACTGTCTTTTTTTGACAAACAAAATGAAATCCGAGTATCGCCACCTAATACACCTCCCCAAATAGCGTGTGTTAGCAACTCGCTTCGTCGAGGGTTATTCCCGCTAAAATCGGCATTCAAGGTTTCCATTTGTTCATTAACGGTTCGTGCAATCGCTTCTTTTTGCGAAGCCGTAAGCCTTCCTGTATATAAATACCGTATAACAACAGGAATAACAACAGGTTGAAAGTTCACGACCGCAGGAATAGTTGGGTTTGGGCAAACAGTTGGCTGATTAGGGTTTAATTGCCGATAGTTTTGGTAAGCCTCATGCACCCCGCATGGCGAATCTTGCGCCCCTACGCGCCCCGTGCTACCCATAATAAAACACATTACGAATATAAATATTCGGGGGGGGGGTAAACAATAATGCCCCATTTTGGCTATTGCGCAGCAGACGCTCGAATAACGGGAAAGAAATTAATGCCTTCATAAGCAGAAATGAAATGGTTTGAAAAATGAAAATGGACGGTTGATGGTG
>JBEEMU010000593.1:0-4333 GCA_041192485.1 Bacteroidota bacterium
CGATATTGCGCAGGCGGTAACTCTCCGTGCGGTCAGCGGTTGTGAGTGTGCTTTTCACATCAGTCCCCAATTTTAAATTATTTAAGCCATAAATACGCAAAATTTCTTCCACAATATCTACTTCGCGGGTCACGTCGGGCTTATTCGTTGGCACACTGACAGTGATACTTTCGGCATCTTCTGCTATCGTCGGCATATTGAGTGCCGAAAGAATATTTTTTATAGTATCAATACCCAAATCATTGCCAATCAATTGATTAACGCGATTATAACGCACCATTATTTCTTTATTGGCAATCATTTTCGGGTAAAGGTCTATTATTTCAGATGCAATATGCCCTCCTGCTATATCTAAAATAAGGCTTGCAGCGCGTTCTAAGGCCACCACTACGCCATTTGGGTCGATGCCTTTTTCGAAAGTGCGGGCTGCGTCGGTGCGCAATAGATGGCGGCCTGCGCTGCGGCGAATGTTGATAGGTTCAAAGAACGCCGATTCCAAGAAAATAGCTGTTGTGGCTTCACTCACACCCGATTTTTCGCCCCCAAACACTCCTGCCAAGCACATCGGCGCGTTTTCGCCGTCGCAAATAAGCAAGTCTTCTTCGTGCAGGCTTCTTTTTTGTTCGTCTAAGGTTGTAAAGGTAGTGCCTTTCGGCAAATTTTGCACAATTACTTCGCTTTTGGCAATGGTATGATAGTCGAAGGCATGAAGCGGCTGCCCTAATTCGTGTAAAACGAAGTTGGTAACGTCCACCACGTTGTTTATGGGTCGACAACCGATGCTTAATAAGCGTTCACGCAACCAAGCAGGCGAATCGGCGACCTTTAATCCCGCAATTACCAGCCCTGCATAACGCGGACAAGCCGTTTCATTCGCTACACGCACCGTTATCGGCAATTTCGTTGGCTTTGTTTTGGCATTTTCAGCTGTTATTTTTGCGCTATTTCTGGCTAATTTTCCAATATTATGCGCGTTTTTTATACTTTTTAACAAATTTTTCGACTGAGATAAGCCGCGAGCCGATAATGCCGCCGCAAGGTCTTGCGCCACACCGAAATGTGATTGCGCATCGCTTCTATTAGGCGTTAAACCAATCTCTATTTTATAATCGTCATGCAGTTCAAAATAGGTAGCCGCCGCTTGCCCAACAGGTGCGTCGGGGCGCAACACCATAATGCCGTCGTGCGAAGCACCCAGCCCCAATTCGTCTTCGGCGCAAATCATGCCGAAGCTCTCTATACCTCTTATCTTAGATTTTTTCATCGTTAAAGGCTCGCCCTCCGACGGGTAAATCGTGGTGCCGATAGTTGCGACCGCCACTTTTTGCCCTACCGCCACATTCGGTGCGCCGCAGACAATTTGCAGCGGCTCTCCTCTACCAATAGTAACCACCGTTACGCTCAAACGGTCGGCATCAGGGTGTTGCGACTTCGCCAAAACTTCGCCTACAACCACGCCGTCTAATCCTCCTTTTATTTGTTGCGCCCGTTCGCAGCCATCAACCTCTAAACCAATCGACGTTAGCGTATCGGTGAGTCTATCAATAGGAATAGGCTCCGCCAAATACTGCGACAGCCAGTTATAAGAAATAGTCATTTAGTTAAAATTATAGTTTATAGATGATATTATTTTAATTTATTTTTTGTTTTAAGGCAGATTGAGGCGTTGGCGTTTATGAAACGTATCTTTTAACGCGACTGTCCTTTATTTATCCGTGTCCAAAATCCCTTTAATCCGTGTTTCCTGCGGTTTCTTTCGCCAACTTGTCCAATTGTTCGTAAAATGCTGCGCCAAAACGTCGGGTAAGTGGGTCTTTTAGAAACTGATACATTGGTAATTGCTGTTGTTTGCCGAAGGAACAAGCGGCCTTGCAAATGTCCCATCTATCATAGTTTAGCGCGGTATAAAACTTCATTTCTTGCACCCGAATAGGGTATAAATGGCAAGAAATGGGCTTTTTCCACGTTATTTTGCCGTCTAAATAGGCTTGTTCGATGCCGCATTTTGCCGTGCCGTCGTCGTCGTAAGCGATATAGGCGCAGGCTGCACCGTCTATAAGGGGCGTTGCGAAAGCGGCATCGTCGTCTTCTACAAAAAAGCCTTGCGTTTCAATAGCAGCTCGGCCCTCTATGGTCAAATAAGGTTTGACGGCTTCGTATATTTCTGCCAAAATAGGCAATTCATCGGCGTTTAGCGGCGCACCCGCATCGCCTTCCACACAACACGCGCCCTTGCAAGCCTTTAAATTGCACAAAAATTGTTCGCTCAGTATGTCATCACTTACTAACACATCGTCGATTAATAGCATAATGCAGGTTTTTAATTTTTAAAGATAAAAAGAAGGAGCAAAACAGGCTTTTTGATAAAAAACCTCTTTTGCTCTATAAGAAATATTGATAATTAGGATAGCAAAAAGGCTATTAATAATCGAAAACAAGGGCGCAATCTTCATTACCACTTGGGAAGTCGCAGTGATAATTGAGGGTCATTTTCTTTGTTGTCACATTAAACGTGCCGTCGCCTTGCAAATGGTAGCCTGTGCAAAAGGTTTCGTCTATTTTGAAATAGGTGCTTGAAATCAATTTGCCTTTCACTGCTGTTTGTTCGCGCAAGCAAGAGCTTTGGTTGGTGAAGCCGCCGAGATTATAAATTTTAATCGTTTGATTATCAATACGTTGAATATCCACAGAATAGGTTTTATTGCAACCCGTCACACTAGCAAACCCTTTTACGAACCGCGCACTCCACTCTGTTTCGCACGACTTGCCTTCGTATCCAAGCGGACAATAGCACCTGCCATTTGCACAATCGCCGCCATTCTCACATTTGTTATTGGCGCAAGGGTCGCAGGAAACTTGCAGAAAAGCGAGCAAAACAAAGCCGTAGTATAATGTTTTTTTCATGGAAAAATGATTTTTTTAGACTTGATTTACAAAATGGGTATGTTATTTGTTTCCTAAGCCCTTAACGGCGGGTTCCTATAAGTTGCCACGGAGGTCTTGCTCGCGTTCGATGGCTTCAAAGAGGGCTTTAAAGTTGCCTTTTCCGAAAGAAGTTGCGCCTTCGCGCTGAATAATCTCGAAAAAGACGGTAGGACGGTCTTGCAGCGGTTTGGTGAAAATTTGCAAGAGGTAGCCGTCTTCGTCGCGGTCGATGAGAATATTTAGCTTTTTGAGGGTTTCGAGGTCTTCGTTGATAAAGCCGACGCGGGCAGGCACTTCTTCGTAATACACTTCGGGAACTACCAAGAACTCTACGCCGTTTTCACGTAATTTAGTCACGGTATTAATGATATTTTTGGTCGCAATGGCAACGTGTTGAACGCCTGCGCTTTTATAAAAGTCGAGGTATTCTTCTATTTGCGATTTGCGTTTGCCTTCGGCGGGTTCGTTTATCGGAAACTTGACATACCCGTTGCCATTCGACACTACTTTCGACATCAAAGCGGAGTATTCCGTCGAAATATCTTTGTCGTCAAAGGTAATTAAGAGGTTGAAACCCATCACGTCTTGGTAATATTTCACCCATTTGTTCATTTCGCCCCAGCCTACGTTGCCCACGCAGTGGTCGACGAACTCTAAGCCGATATTTTGCGATTTGCCAAACGACTGACGCGGTTTGTAGCCAGGCATGAACGCGCCTGTATAGTTTTTGCGTTCGACAAAGGTGTGCCAAGTGTCGCCATAGGTTTTGATAGCTGAAAGCACTATTTCACCGTGTTCGTCGGTGAGCGTATGTGGCTCCATAGCGGCTTCCGCGCCGCGCTCGACGGCCGTATGAAACGATTGTCGGGCATCATCAACCCACAAAGCGAGGACTTTTACGCCGTCGCCGTGCAAACGCACATGGTCGTTAATAGGATGTTCGGGCTGCAAAGCCGATGTAATAACAAAGCGGATTTTGCCTTGTTGCAACACATAGGAGCAGGTGTCGCGCACACCAGTTTCGGGGCCGCGATAAGCCACACATTCAAAGCCGAAGGCTTTTTGATAAAAGAACGCTGCTTGTTTGGCATTTCCGACATAAAACTCGATGTGGTCGGTACCGAGAAGCGGCAGCGTGTCTTGCAAAGTAGCAAGGGGTTTTTCTGCAATTAAAGTATCCATATTATAATAATTAAGCTAAATAAGTAGTAGTGTATAAATAATCGCTAGATTAAATCCTGTTAAATAGGGTGTTCTGGGCTAATGATACCCGTGTTTATTTTGCCGCAGGCGCTTACGTTTTTACTTTCGATGTTTTTCTATGATTTTCGCTACATTTTCAATTGAAATAGCTAAGACTTGGGCTATTTTTTCATTTTCTAATCCTATTCTATTCATTCCTAATACT
>JBEEMU010000594.1:0-3970 GCA_041192485.1 Bacteroidota bacterium
GAAAAACATTGAAAGTGGCGAGTGAAAGCAGCCATAAAATGCCCATTATTTTCAAAAAAAAGGACTGTTCGTCCCATTTTTTATGCAAATAAACTAATCCACTAAAAAAGCCAAAACAAACGTACCACGAAAAATAGGTCGGGTGAAAATCGAGTAAATTGGTTAAATCTAAGTAGAAAAAATATTCAGTTCGCGCCTCGTTCCAATACCTAACACACGCCCACGTTTCGCTGCTCATAATAGCCACAGAAAGCCCAAGCCAAAAGGCTTTTAAAATATTTTCTATTTGTTGCTGGCTCAAAAGGCTTGCGCCAAAAAGGAGCGGAAAGACCACAAAGGGCAGCCGACTTTCTAATGCGTAGTGCAAACTTCCCGCTGTTTCGCTATAAAAAACACTGGCTAAATACGCTAAAAAGTAGAGCAAAGGCGGCGTTATTAGCCGAAAAGGTTTTCTATTTTCGCTATTTAAAAAATGCGCAAAAACGGCAAAAACGATCATAAAACCAGCCGCTTTTGCGGAAAGCGGCAGTAAAAAAGCGAATAAAGCCAACCAAAATGCCGTTTTCCTTATTTCAGCCAATATTTTTGATAGTATTTGAGCGAACATTGCCAAAAGAATGTGTTTTTTATGATGTTATATTCCTTATTTTGCGCCAAGCGTTTGCAATGCCTTTCTAACCGTATTGTCTTCGGCGTTCATGATATAATAAAACCCTTTTTCGCCGAAAAGCTGACGCGCTAAATAAGCTTTCATGCGCGTTTTCAAGGCGCGACTACAAGCGACTAATTGCGAAGGGTTGCGTTTAACTTTGTTTTTTTCGGCAAACGCAACAAAATTGGCGACAATTTCATCGGAAACCGCATATTTTGCGGCAAAATCTTCGACCGTTTTATACTGCGATTTCAGCGATTCGATATTTTTTGCAAAATAATTATAAGTAAATTCGCTAGACAATCCCGCAATTTCGCCATAATATTTATTGCGTATCAAGGTGTCGATTGGTACAAAAACGTCGGGGGTGATGCCGCCGCCGCCGTACACAATATGCCCTTTATCCGTGCGATATTTGGTCGTGTCATTTTGTTTTAGGCTGTCTAACGACGAAAATTCGCCGTGTTTGAAGCGGTCTTCGATGTCTTCGTCGTAGTTTTTCTTACCTTTATAGGGCTTTTGAATACAGCGGCCCGAAGGCGTGTAGTAATGTGCAACCGTCAGGCGCAAGCCTGAGCCATCGCCGAGTTCATACTGCTCTTGCACCAATCCTTTGCCAAACGAACGTCGACCAATAATAGTTGCGCGGTCGTGGTCTTGAAACGCGCCTGCGGTAATTTCGGCTGCCGACGCGCTACTTTCGTCTATCAGCACCACCACTTTCCCAAATTCTAAAAGCGGGTGTCCTTTCGAGGTGTAATCTACGCGGTCGCCATTGCGGCCAACGGTGTAAACAAGCAATTCTTTTTCGGTGAAAAACTGGTCTAAAATACGAGTAGCCTGCTGCAAATAGCCGCCGCCATTGCCACGAAGGTCGATTATCAGCGATTTCATGCCGTCTTTATTCAGTCTTTCGGCGGCTTGCATAAACTCGTCGTAGGTTTTTTCGCCGAATTTGCTCAATTTGATATAGCCGATTTGCGGTTGCATCATATAAGAAGCGTCCACGCTGTACGTCGGTATTTTGTCGCGAGTGACGGTAAAGGTTTGTATGCCTTTCACGCCGCTGCGAATGACTCCGATGCGCACTCTGCTGCCTTTTTTGCCCCGCAGTGTATGCACGACTTTGTCTTGCTTTATTCTGGCACCAACAAAGGCGGTGTCATTCACGACAACGATTTTATCGCCTGCGTGAATGCCTGCTTTTTCCGACGGGCCGCCGCTGACCGCTTGAATAATATTAATAGTGTCGTGGTTGAGGAAAAATTCCACGCCTACACCTTCAAATTCGCCTTCCAACTCGTCGTTCACGGCCTGCACGTTGCGAGCGGGAATGAAGGCAGAGTGAGGGTCTAAGTTTTCGAGAATCGCATTGATAGCAAGCTCCTCGATAGAGTCGCGGTCGCCTATTTTATCGACATATTTTTCGTCGAGAAGCCGTAAAATCTCATCGATTCGTCCGCAGCCAGAGCTTCCACTCGTTATACCAGCTGTCGCGGTGCGCTTACTAAACGCGCTATTCATTCTAAATCCTATCAGCATACCGCTTGCTAAAACAAGGGCGAACAGGAAGGGCAACCAAACGGTTAATTTTTTTGGAAACAAAATTATGTTAAATTTACGAATAAATCGATTTAATGATTTATGATTTTTTTAATGATTGATTAATGGTGCGTGGCGATATATTGAATCTTATCGCCTATTTTTTGCATCGGAAAACAAGTTGTGTCAGTAATTGCGAAACGAAAAGCATCGTTGAGCAGTGTATTTACTTTGCCTTTGCGTGATTCGTTTAGATGCACTTCTTGCGCTGCTTCTGCTTCTGCTTCTGTTTCTGTTTCTGTTTCTGCTTTATTTTTAATACCCAGATGATTTTGGTAGGCTTTTAAGATAGCATCAAAATGAGGCTCTGTTGGTATTTTAGTCTTTAATTCCGCTATTTTTCTATCTACTATTGCTCTTGTTACCTTATTTAAAAGGTTGAAAACAACTTTATCCTGCAAATCATGTCCGCGAATAAATAGCCAAGTATTTGTTTCGTTTATTCCATAAATATCATTTAATTCTTTGGCTGTTTCGTTATATTCCGTTTCTGAAATAGCAGCATAATCTGTCTCTATCTGCTCTTGAATTAAATCATTTATAGCAGTCATTATTTTTGAAAAATCTGATAGGGGCTTTTGAAAAATTGCTTGTTTGCTAAATACAGGTTTCGCACAATCAGCATTTATTTTCCTTTTTGCTACAAAATACACAAATAATGGAAAGATTTCTTCTAACCTATCGCAGCCACGTTCAGGCGTTTCGCCGCCACTTGGGTAAAATCTAAGTTTTAAGTTCGGTGCAAAATGAGCGAATACCGCTTTCCAAAAGACAGTATCAGCATCACTTTCTACGAAAACTTGTGCATCTATATTTTTACCCATACATTTGGAACGGTCTTTTCTATACTGCCTATTATTGCTAATCATTTTTAACGATTAAATTTTGGTAAAAAGAGATTTAATATTGCTTGTTTTGTTGTACCATTCATCTTCAATAAATATATCGCTACCATGTGTAGCCATAATTATTTGCGCATTAGGTGCAAGATAGCGCACTTTATCTAAAAAAACTTCCTGCCATAATATGTGTAACGACGTTTCAGGCTCGTCGAGCAGTAAAATAGAAGGTTTTTCATTAAGAAGAACGGCATTCATTAAAAGTATCAATAATTGCTTTTCACCCGAAGAAAGTTGAAATAATTGAATATCATTCTTATCTGGTTTGGCAAAAATGAAATCATTATCGCTACCTGCGCCAATTCTTTTAGATAATTCGGGCGTTTCAGAATTGCTAAACATTTCATTTAAGACTTCAAAAAGGCGGTCTTCAAATTTATGTACTTCTTGTTTAACGGCTTGTTTTTCGCGTAAAATTTCTTGTAAAACCTTCAACTCATCAATATTTGCGGCTGTTTTTTGCGATATTTCAGCAATTTTTGCATCAAAAGGCAGCATTGCTTCGCTTTCACGTTGCTTGATAGTGAGTTGATAACTCTTGAAATTACTCATTACTTGGCGCAAATCCCAGTCTAAATCTGTTTCTATATTTTCAGTATTAGCAATAAAATTTGCAGTTCGCGCATCTTTTACAAAATTATCAAAGGTGCTGATGCGCACAACTTTTAGTAGAGTTCCAAACGGTTTTTCTATAATATAATCACTTGCATAATAGCCTGCTCCTTTCGGTGTTATTTCCACTCGAACCTGATTGCTTAGATTATTGTGTTTTGTTTTTAAATAGGCATCGGCTTCGTTTTGCAGCATTCTACTCAAA
>JBEEMU010000595.1:0-2891 GCA_041192485.1 Bacteroidota bacterium
ATAAGCACTTGATACATTTTGCTTTTTGCATAATCGCCTGCAATAACGCCTTTTTTGGTGATACCCGCATAATTAGTTAAACTATAGCCTGCTTTTTTATCAGTAGCATTATGGCAAGCACTTTGTGTGCAGTTACTTTGAAAAATGGGCAAAACCTCGCTATCAAAGCAAACCGTTTTTTCGGCATCTACATACTCTTTTTTACAGCTTGTTGTTACGACAATAGCCGCAATAAGCAGCATAAAAGCGGGTATAAAAAGAGATGGCCTGAAAATGGACTGTATTTTCATAAGACTTGATTTTTTTGAAATAAAAGAAAGGTGCGATAGTGAAATATAACTAATAGTATATAAATAATCAAGGTTTGAAGCCCTGTTAAATAGAGTATTCTGGGTTAATGATAACCGTGTTTATTTCGCCGCAAGCACTTACCACACCTTTCCTGTTGGTTTTAGCTTGTAATATAATATCTTTATTACAGCCCTTATTGTTTAATCATCGTTGCACTAATAGTTTCATTGCCACGAACGATGCGCACAGCGTAAATTCCGCTTATTAGGTTTTCAACGGACACTTGCAGCGTATTTGCGCCAGTTGCAAGCGTTGCGTTCTGCGTTTTTACCAAACGACCGCTAATGTCCGCTATTTCAACCGTACATTTCCCCTCTGCTTCTGATGCAAGCTGCACATTGAGCATATTAGCTACAGGATTCGGGAATATTTTGAGGTTGCTGATGCTTTGCGCAATATTATCGGTAGCAACTACCGCTTCTGTAAGCGTAACGTTTGTGCTGGCAGAGCCTGTGTCTATTCCGCCATCGTTATTATTGCCGTTTACTGCCAAACCGACAGCATACATTTTCACACTACCCGTACCTGCTATCGGAGCCGTCCAGTTAAAAATAATGATATTGGTAGCCAAACGAGCCGTTTGCTCCATATACTGGCGGCCACCATTCGCATGAACAGCTGTACTTGTTTGTGTAGCTGTTGGAGTGCCCGCATTTGTGGTGTTATCCGATGCTTTCACGCCGACCCATTGAAATGCCCAACCCACAGGCGTTCCTGCGGTTTTAGTAATTGTGATAGTCACGGTGTAAGCTGCGCCCGGCGTGTAGCTTGTCACGGCTATACCAGAGCCATCTTTCACAACGATAGCTGCGCTGACTGTACCATAAGAAGTACCCGAATGGCAACTTTTGCAAGTTGTATTAACGTTTGCGCGGCCTGTGCGGTCGCCTGCGCCTCTAAGTACAGGCCCGCCTGCATAGCTACTAAATAGTATGGTTACTACCAATAAAGAGAAAACAAGTAAACTTGCTCGTTTCATAAAATTAAAATGTTAAATGTGAATTATATTTTAAATTAAATTAAAATTATATTTTAAATTAAATTAAATCAAGTTGCAAATTTCTCATTTTATTTTCGGTTTAAACTGTACATTTTAAGTAGTTTGTACGGATATAGTACGGGAATAAAATAGGTAATTGTTTTCTAACCAATCCATTGCGATTTAAAATTATCTTTTTATATAAAGATGTTCGGTGTTATTTATACGCTTAAAAATGCTCATAATTTTCATACCATACACCGTTTTTGAATATATTTCGATATAATTAGACGCAGGAGCTTTATCGAAAGCCACGCCTCTAAATTCTGTGATATAATATTCGGGGTCGACCGACTGGCAGCTAAACCGTTTACTGTCTTTTTGCGGTAAGCAATTTAGCTCGTCGCAAACAAAATGCGCGGTACTGTTTATTGAAATATTATTTTCAGAAATAGAAGCAGTAGAAATAGAAGCAGTAGAAGCAGTTTTAGCTATATACTGCAAGGCTTCGCGGTAGCTTAAGCCCCAGTAGTCTATTTCGTAGCGATGCACGGGGTCGGCAGCAAGTGTATTAAAATAGACATTTGAGTACGGGTAGCCTTGCTGTATTTGATAAGCGGAATAGCCACTTGCTACGGCAAAAAATACGGGAAAAAACCATTTATTAAAAGAAGGAGTCGTTTCACTTATTTTTACACCAACATTAATGGCGAGTAAACACGCCGCAGGATATAAAAAATAGAGCTGTCGCCAACCATCATACAAGACAGAATGAATCGCAATAATGAGAAAAAGCGGAGCGACAGAAAGCAGGATTGCAGCTATATTAGCTTGCTCGATGCGGTTTTTGTATAAAATGCCTTTGTTCACAAAAAGTTGTCGAGCGACATTTCCGATACCGAATATCCAAGCGATGAGGTATAAAAGCGGCGTAGTAATGCCTATCCATACGAGCGCGAAATACCAAGGGTTATCGGGTGCAAAGATTGATACACCCATAAAAAGAGTATTGTATCGCCAAGGAAAATGGCTCATATAGCCGAATATTTCAAAGAAAAACAGCGCGTTATGCCATAAAAGTGGGCAAAAGGCAATAATTGCTACTAAATGCACGGGTAGAAATACCCAAAAACTTCGAGATATTTCGCTGAAAAGCGATTTTAAAAATACGCCAAAGCCTTGATTTCGATGGGCTGCAAAACCTGCATCGTAAACAAAAATACCAGTAGCCACTATTGGCAATAATACGCCAAGAATGCGTAAATCGCAAGTAAGCGCAGCGATTAAAGCAAATTGTATGGCGCGATGGATTGTTTTTTCTTGTGTGAATCGGAGTAAAAAGTAAAGCGAAATAGTGAATAACGCTACTAATGGCAAATCTTTCGGATTGTAAAACGACTCGGCGAACAAACGAGGGTGTAAGATGAAAAACAGGCTCGCCAAAATCGCCCAATCGGTGCGGTCGTGCAGCCATTTTATCAATTTATAAAAGTAAATGCTGCCGATAAAAAACAGGAAAAACGTGCAAAAATGTTTGAAACGAAAGCGGTCGTAAGGTTTG
>JBEEMU010000596.1:0-3863 GCA_041192485.1 Bacteroidota bacterium
AATGCGCCGATTGCGCCTTCTTTCGGCGAAATAGATTTTGTGGTAGGCACAACGGGCGTTCGCGGAAAGCGGAACACATAGTTTTGCGCTAGGCAAGTACCCGGATTGAGATACTGCCCAAGATTGATGCTCAATCCGTCGGCGCTGACCCATACCGAATCCGTTGTGTAGCAAACCTTCAACACATCGGCCGAATCGGGCGAGGCATTAAATACATAGTGCGCTGCCGAGCCTTGCGCTGCCGTATTTTGCCAATAGCTCGCTTTTTGCCCATTATTATTGCGTATCCATTTTTGGATAATAGGCTGCGCTTCTGCGCAAAACGAAAGCATACATGCGCTCGTTATTAAGAGATTTGAAATTAATTTTTGCATGATAAAAAAGCTATTTTTAATGTTTATTTTTAACGCATTTATTTTCGGCACATTCTTTATGGAAGATACGAAAAATCTTTATTTTGTAAAAACGATTCGTCAGTTAGTGTTTTTAAAAAAGCAATTAAGTTTATTTTATCTGTTTCCGAAAGCGTGATTTTAGTTTTTAAAATTGGCGATAATGTCGGGCTATCGTACAGCGTATTGGTATAATGAAAAACAACCATTTGCAGGTTTTTAAAACGGCCATCGTGCATATACGGGTAAGAAACCTCAATATTGCGCAGGCTTGGCACTTTGAATTTTAGTGCGTCGGCGGCTTGTTTGGTGATGCCCATTCTGCCGCTATCTAATAAGAAATTATCGGGTTGCAGTCCGTTATTTTCAAATTGATTATTGGTAAAAAGCGGTGCTGTATGGCATGAATTGCAATTTTTCAAAAAAACAGCATAGCCTTTGGCTTCATAAGCGTTGAATGAATCCGTTTTGCGCATCACTTTATCGTATTTGCTATTCGCACTGACTAAGGTGAGCATAAAAGCGGAAAGCGCGTGTAGCAAGCCCTCGGTCGTTATGTTTGTGCTGTTATAAGCTGCGTTAAAATAGGTTTTATAGCGCGTACTGCGTTGTAGTTTGTGCAAAATATTAGGCAAAGTATCGCCCATTTCATCAGCATTTGTCATCGGAGCTAAGGCTTGCCTATCTAGTTGATTGACGGCTCCGTCCCACATAAAAGCGGTGTTCCACGCCAAATTTACTAATGCAGGCGAGTTGCGTTTACCAATTCGGTTATTGATACCGTGACTTAAATCGTGGTCGATATGCGTAAAAGCGGTCGCTTGCAAATGGCAACTTGCGCACGAAATTGTGCTGTCTTTTGAAAGAATAGGGTCGTAAAAAAGCCGCCGCCCCAGCGCAATTTTCTCTTTTGTCAGCAGATTTTTGCTAAAATCGTAGGCGGGTTTTGCCCAGCCTTTCGGCACATCAATACCTTCGCTATTGCCTTCTGTAAAAGCCAAACAGCAAGCAATACTTGCGAATAAGATATAAAAAAGGCAACGTTTCTTATTTATAATCATTTATAATTGCAAATTGATTTTTTAAATTTCGGGAAAAATAGACGGCTTCGCGGCTCGGCGACATGATGCTATGTTGCGTTTTTAGGTCGATTTTTTTAATAAAATTTTCAATATCGAGCTGAAATACGGCTTTATTCGAGCCTTTCGGCAACGCAAAACCGAGTTGTTGCACATTCGAATAAGGCGAAAGATAGCCGCCCAGGTGAAATTGAAACGCATTTTTGCGCGTCGGGCAGCGGTTCGAGTTGCCCTCCAATTTTGCATTAATATAGCCGCTTTGCCATGTCCAATACATTCCTTTTAACGGGTCGAGGTCGCCGCTTAACTCATTTGATACATTTGTAAGGCTATCAATACCTAAGCAAAAACTAAGGCTATCAAACTCGATAGTACGTTTATTTTTAAGGTGTATTTCGGTACTTGCAGGTTCGTTCACATCTATCAAATGTGCGCTTTTCGGCTCGCTGCTTACTTTTTTCTTTTTATAAAAAAAAGTAATATTCGAAATATAAAACCTCAACTCGCTAAATGAAATGCTATCGGTAGCCGATAACTCATAGTAATGCGCCATTTCTAACGGGTGTTTCCCATAAACAGGCTGTATGACGATGCTAAATCCGCGCCCTTTGCTACTAAGAAATCGGGTGGAGATTTGCGTAAAAACGCCACTAACGCCAATAAAGGCGAGGCATAAAGCCATTGTTTTCATCATGATTAAATGTGTGGTGAAAAGACCCGAAGCCTTAGACAACTATTATAGTAGAAGCTATTTCTATAAAAAACTTGCGGCACGTTTGATAATAAAGTGATATAAAGTGATATAAAGTGTATTTTTTTGCAAAGATAGGCTTTTTGGTTCAAAAGAGCGTAGAATTATAGGAAAAATAGACTATCTACCAAAAACGGCGTATCTTTGCATAAAAGTCTTCTGTCTTGAAATCTATTTCCTTTCCAATATGCAAGTAATAACCGAAAAAGACCTATCAACTTGGCTGAGTTTGCCTTTAAGCAATAATGCAACCTTTTCTATTCAACATATTGCGTATGATACGCGCCTTATCGATACCGACGACGCGCCTTCGACACTTTTTTTTGCCTTCAAAACAGCGCATAACGACGGTTCAAACTATATTTTTGAAGCGGTGTCGAAAGGTGTACGCATTTTTTACCTTCCTATTACCGACGAAAATAGGGGAGAGGCGAGCGGCATTTTTACAGAAAATTATAGCCTAATTTCTACTGAAAATGGTGGCAATTTTACTGCCGAAACTGTCCTTATTACTAAAATAAAAGCAAACCTTTCGGCGATAACAGCCATTCAAAAAATAGCGATTGGCTATCGCAATCAATTTCAAGACTTAAAAACCATTGCGATAACGGGTAGCAATGGCAAAACGATTGTAAAGGAATGGTTGGCGCAGGCAATTGGCGGCGATGCCGAAATTGTGCGGAGTCCGAAATCGTTTAATTCGCAGTTAGGTGTTCCGATGTCTATTTTTGAAATAGAAAAGCAGCATAATTTGGCTATTTTTGAAGCGGGAATATCAGAAAGCGGCGAAATGAGCGCATTAGAGCGTATTATTCAGCCTAAAATCGGTATTTTTACCAATATTTTAACAGCCCATGACGATGGTTTTGCGTCAAAACAAGCAAAAGCCGATGAAAAATCGACACTTTTTACGCATACAGACGTTATTATTTACAACAAAGACAATATTTATTGTGAAAATGCTGTCGAAAAACTGAAAATACCGTTATTTAGTTGGTCGCGACACGATGATAATGTCAATTTATTTATTTTAAATGAAGTACAAAACGGCATTTTTACCAAAATAACCGCTATTTATAAACAAGAAGAAAAATATATAGAACTGCCTTTTTCCGATGCAGCGAGCATTGAAAATGCAATTACCGTTTGGGCGACGATGCTGTATTTGGGCTATGGTCAAAGCATTATTCGTGAACGTTTAAGCCGTTTAGAACCCCTTGCGGCGCGTTTAGAAATAAAATCGGCTCTTAATAATTGCATTCTAATCAACGATTCATATAGCTTGGATTTAGACAGCCTGCGCATCGCCCTTAGTTTTATGGAACGGCAAGATGTTTATAATAAAAAAACACTGATTACGTCGGTCGTAACAGGCGCGAAACGGCGCGGCGAAAAAGGAGAGAATTTAGAAGCTATTGCCGATGATTGGTTTCAAAAAGTAGGGCGATTATTGAAGGGAAAAAATATTGACAAAGTAGTGATTGTTGGTAGGGGAGGAGAGGGCTTGAAGCTTTTTTTAAGCCCAGAAACGATTTTCTACGCCTTCGAAACGACCGACGATTTGTTGCATAGTTTATCAGGTTTAAATTCAGGTTTAAACTCAGGTTTAAACTTAGAAAACGAGTCGATTTTGCTCAAAGG
>JBEEMU010000597.1:0-4763 GCA_041192485.1 Bacteroidota bacterium
CTTTTACACGGAATTTGTAACAACTATTGGCAGGGCAAGTAACAGTATTTGTCAATGTTAAATACTGTCCAGTTGGTGCATTAAAGGTAGTGAGTACATACCAATTTGTATTTCCCGTTGGTTGATACTGTAATTGGTATTGTGCCGCATTGCAAGCACGAGTATAACTCAATTTAATACTACTTGAGGTTGTGCTACTTACCCAAAAACTACTCGGTGCTTTACAACTTGACGATGATGTAGGACAAAACTCAAAACCCCACATCGTTGAATAAGTATAAGGACAGTAGTTCCATGCGTGACGCATAACAGGCCATTTTCCCCACTTTGATTGAAACGTTACCCCTGAATAGGTATTTGCAGAGTGGTCACCTCCATTTGCATAGTACCATTTTTGAGCATTCGTGCTTGTTGCTACAAAGGTGTAACTACCATCTAACCAGTAAGGACTTGGGTCATTTACCCAATAGTTATTGGAAGTAGAAGTGCTATTCCACGCATAAGAGTGACAATTGTACTTCGTAGTTGAAGTAGATACAAAGGTAGCATTAGGGTATTGTTGTTGCGCTAATGCATTTTCACTTGCAATTTTAGAAGCAGCCCACTCTTCAGTACGAGGACCAAAAGCGGTTACAGAAGAACTGCGTGGCGTATAAAGTTGTGCGAATGTAGTACTGACCACAGCGACCCACATTGCGAGAAGAATAAGTATTTTCTTCATGATTATTTTTGAATGGTTGAAATGAACGATTGAGATTGTACTAAAATGGCATTTACAGCCGCTTCGTCTGCATAAGAAAAGCCATTTGCAAAGGTTTTGAGTGCATCGGCTGCTTTGCCTGCTGCGGTGTAACCTGCGGTATTGAGTGTTTTTGTGACTACTAATGCCAAGCCACAACGGTGTATATAGCCATATACTTCGGGGTTTGTCGCCATAGATGCCACATTTTCATTGCATTTTTTGAGCAAAGCAATGGCTTCTTGTTTGGTTAGTTTGCTACTAATAGCGGGTTGCGCCAATAACATTTCCAAGCGGATAAAGGTCAGCGAATAATCGCCTTTTTGCACAAGCGTCCATTTGCTATCTACCGCTTCAGGGCGCATCGCCACATATTCGGCGAGCAATTTTTGCGCAGCATCGGGGCGCGTGACAAATTCCTGCCATGCTTCAGAACGCGCCATTACCGTAGTCATACCGCCAAGCATATCATTATACGCAAGGTAATCATGAATAAGCGGGTAGGACAAGGCAGTTGCCAACAACGCATCGGTTGTCATAGCGCGTACCGTTTCCATCGGGATAGCGCAGACTTTTAGCATTTCGTCATGCGACTGCAATTTTACCCATTCGGGCGTTCCAGGACGCACAGGGTATTTATAGCCTTTTTCTGGCGTTTTACCCGCGTCTTGCGCCCACGCCACTTGACAACAAATTGCCAATAAGAGCGTAAGCACGTTTTTGATGTACTGTGATTTTTTCATTTTGAGAAATGATAAATGGTTTAAAAATACTTGTTAAGTAACCGTTGCAACTGAATTACAATGCAAAGATGCGACAATAAAAAAAGATGCAGGATATTCTTGGTTATTGTCTAATATTAAGTATTATTATCCTACGAGTTATCCAAAGTTATTGCAGAAGTTTATCTTGCACTATAGTATCCCACTCATCTAAATCGCAATCGGGCAAAAGGAAGGCACATTGTCGGCTGCCGCAGGCGCAACACAGCCGCCAAAGAGCCTCCCTTTTTGCCCTAATCTCCAAATTTAACGTTTTGTTCTCTGAAAAGCGATGATTTTTTAAAAAATAAAAAACGAGGCAAACAATGTATATACGCCAATTTGCCCTAAACGGGCAAAAATCGTATCCATCTGTTCTTTGATACCTATGGCATCAAAAAAAGGTCGTTTTCAACCATTTTCTACCAACCTAAAAGTCCTACGGACTAATACATGTAAGGGTTAGCCAACAACCCGATAATTCTTTTTTTTTGAGTACTCTAAAAGCCCGTCTTCGTTATGCGAAGACGGGCTTTTGTCGTTTATGTCATTTATTTTGTTCTGAATGGACTTCGTTTTGTTCTGAATGGCTTGACAACATGACAATTCTGCCGGTATCTTTGCCGTATAAAAACGACATGCTAATCTTTTTACCACTAAACTATTATGTGTAAACTAATTTACAAACCCTCGTCGATATTCGTCGCAACCCTTGCTAGCCTCCTCACAATGGCAATGACTACGGCAACCTTATCGGCACAAGCAAACACTATTTTCCGCGTAACACCTGCGGGTACTGTCGCAAACACAGGGGCATCGTGGGCAAGCCCGAAAGATTTGCAGTCTGCCATCAACGCCGCCGTTGGTGGCGACGAAATTTGGGTAGCGGCTGGCTCCTATAAACCTACGCAAGACCCCTTCGGTAGCACAGCCCCTGCCGACCCTCGCAATAAAACCTTCACCCTCAAAAACGGGGTAAAAATCTACGGCGGCTTTTTCGGCAACGAAAGCACGGTAGCCGAACGGTACGGTAGTGCATCTACGCTTAGTGGCGATATTGGCACGGCTGGCGATGCGACCGATAATGCCTACCACGTGCTACTCTCGGTCAGCGATGCCGCTACAACCGTGCTTGATGGCTTTACCATTTCGGGCGGGAACGCGAATGGGGGTACGCCAATTACGGTAGAAACTAAAACAATTTCTTCTACTAGCGGTGGCGGAATGTATAATAATAGTTCTTCACCTACCCTAACTAACCTTACTTTTAGCAACAATAAAGCAACTTTTGGCGGCGGAATACAAAATACTAACGCATCTCCTATCATAAGTAATGCCTTGTTTAGCAACAATACGGCAAGTTATGGTGGCGTAGTGGGCATAGACAACGCCTCTACAATCACGATAACGAATAGCACATTTATTAGCAATTCGGCGAGTACGAATGGCGGTGCGATATACAACGATGCCGTTTCGCTGACTATAACGAATACAACATTCAGTACAAATACAGCAACTAGTGTCGGCGGTGGAATATATAACAAAGCGTCGGCGGCTCCCGCGATTAAAAACACAATATTGTGGGCTAATACCGCCCCATCATCGCCTAATATTTATAATATAAATAGCACGGCTATCCTTACCTATTCTATTGTAGAGGGCGGCTATGCCGGCACAGGCAACAGCAGCAGCGACCCACTTTTCTTAAACGCTGCCCTGCCCGCAGGCGCAGATGGCGTATTCCGCACAGCCGATGATGGGCTCTCGCTACAAGCTACAAGCCCCGCTATAAACTTAGGTACAACTACAGGCGCACCGACTACCGACCTAACAGGCTACACGCGCACAGGCAACCCCGATGCGGGCGCGTATGAATATATTAACCGTTGTATAAATCCCCTTGCAGTAAATATTACGCCTGCATCTACTACGCTTTGCCAAGGGGCTAGCGTTTTTCTTTCGGCTATATCCACACCCGCAGCAAGCAATCGCGGTGCGGTTTTATTAGATGGTAGCAATGATTATATGACCATCACGAATCCCGCGCCTATTGCAGCCCTTACCAATAGCGATTTTACGATAGAGGCGTGGGTAAAAACAACAAGCGCGGCGCGTATGGCTATCACCAGTTTTGGCAATGTGGCGAATGGGCAGGGCGGCTTGTTTTTTATACAAAATGGCAACCTGCACTTTGATGTTACGGGCGCGGCAGGACCCGCCTCTACCGCAACCGTGAATAATGGCGCGTGGCATCACGTTGCGGTTGCACGCACGGGTACAAGCCTTAGCTATTATATAGATGGCACAGCGAACGGAACAGGTACGATTGCGGCAATGGCAGGCGGCACAACTTATGCCCTCATCGGTAGCGACACCCCTTTTTATACAGGCAGTTATTTCAATGGTAGTATAGACGATGTGCGCTTTTGGAATATTGCACGAAACGATATTAGCACCTATAAAAACACCGTTTTTGCGACACACACACCAACCTTATTTTACAATATCATTTTGATGAAAATAGTGGTACAACGGCTTTTCCGCCTGTTGGCAACACGAATACCGCAAGTTTGCTCAATGGCGCATCATTTATAAACACCAACTTGGTCATAACGATTACTTACCCTCAAAACAATTTTAGTTGGAGTACGGGCAGCACAGGTAGTTCCTATACTGCAAGCGCGGTAGGCACTTATAGCGTCACGATGACAAACCCAACAACGGGCTGCACCGCAAGCACAACAACGAGCATTGCCTCGCCTACCTTTGCGCTTACTATTACGCCTGCAACGGCAGTATCCGCGTGTGCAGGCTCGCCCGCCAGCCTTACGGCAACTGTTACACCCGCACTTGTTGGCAATCCGAGCGCGGTGGCATTAGATGGCGTAGATGATAAAATTGTCATCAGCACGCCCGCGCCGATTGCAGCCCTTACCAATAGCGATTTTACGGTAGAGGCGTGGGTAAAAACAACAAGCGCGACGCGTATGGCTATCGCCAGTTTTGGCAATGTAGCCGCAGGGCAGGGCGGGTTGTTTTTTATACAAAACGGCAACCTGCATTTTGATGTAACAGGCGCGGCAGGTCCCGCCTCTACCGCAACCGTGAATAATGGCGCGTGGCATCACGTTGCCATTGCACGCACGGGTACAAGTATTACCTATTATATAGATGGCATCGTGAGCGGAACAGGTGCGATTGCAGCAATGGCAGGCGGCACAACTTATGCCCTCATCGGTAGCGACACCCCTTTTTATACAGGC
>JBEEMU010000598.1:0-3033 GCA_041192485.1 Bacteroidota bacterium
TGTACCGAAAAAAATCATAGATTAATTTTTTTAAAACATAAAATAAATAAATGGTTGAATATCTGCGCTTTTCACCTGCACCACTAACCAAACGATGACCGCAAAAGCCAGCGATTTTACCCAAACTGGCGTATTAGTAAACGCATCTAAACACAATGTTTCTAAATCGGCGGGTAGAAAGTGGAATAAATAACCAATGCCCATTAGTAAAACAATGGGGCGATAGCCGTTAATAAATTCGGGGATAACTTCGGCGTGGAATGCCGTAAAAATCTGCGTCAGCATCGCCCAGACGGTCGACATTTCGGGCGCACAAAAAGGCAGCCAACAAAGACAGACAAAATGGAAAACCACGATAATCCGCAAACTGCGCACGAATAGGTTGTCGGGCAGTTGAATATACTGTTTCGCAAAACGCTCTATCGCTAATGCGCCGCCGTGCAAGGCTCCCCATAAGATGAATCGCCAAGCACCGCCGTGCCAAAAGCCACCCACAAGCATCGTGATTAAGAGGTTGGCGTAGGTGCGCTCCGAGCCTATTTTATTGCCACCTAACGGAATATACACATAGTCGCGGAGCCACGAAGACAGCGAAATATGCCAACGCCGCCAAAACTCTGTGACGCTTGCCGCTTGATAGGGCGAGTTAAAGTTGGTCGGAAAGTGAAAGCCTAAGAGCAAGGCTATGGCAATTGCCATATCCGAATAGCCCGAAAAATCGCAATAAATACGCAAGGCATAGCCATACGCGCCCATCAAATTCTCGAAGCCCGTGTAAAGCAGCGGTTTTTCAAAAATTCTATCCACGAAATTAAGGGCGATATAATCGGCTATCACTACTTTTTTAAACAAACCGCCCAGTAAAAGGAAAACAGCTCGCCCAAAATCTGCGCGTGTTAGAAACGTAGGTTTACTGATTTGCGGAATAAAATCATAAGCGCGAACAATCGGACCAGCCACCAATTGCGGGAAAAAGGACACGAAAAAAGCATATTCTAAGATACTCTCGACTGGTTTTAGCTTATTGCGATAAATATCGACTACATAGCTAATTGATTGAAAGGTGTAGAAGGAAATGCCTACGGGTAGCGCAATTTTGGCTAATTGATGCACAGGCGCACCTGCCGACTGCAAGCAATCGATAAAAAAATTAGTGTATTTAAAATAAAAAAGCAGCCCCAAATTCGACACAATCGACACCACTAATGCCACATTGCGCTGCGAAGGCCGTTTTGCATTCGCTATCCAATGCCCCAAATTATAGTCTAAAACCGTTGCCCACACTAATAGCAAAAAATACAATCCGCTACTTTTATAATAAAAATACCATGAAAAAAACGTGACGAACAAGAGTTTGGTGTGATGATTAGACGGCAGAGGCTGCTCTAAACCTTCCACGGCGGGCAGGCCAAAAGTTTCCCGTTCGCCGCGCTGCACTAACCACCAGTAAACAAGGTAAAACCCTGCAAAAAGCCATAAAAATAGCCCCGAATTAAAGGTAATTGGGGCTTTCTCGTGATAGAGAAAAATGTCAGTAAACAAGTGACGGGGTGTAGTTAATTTTTAACAAAAAGAATTTTTCAACGAATCTGACTTTCAACGTCAAATTCAAATAATCGTAAGAAAACAACCCTCTTTCAAGAGCAAGGCAAAGGTACGGCTTTTTATCATTTTAACAAAAGGTTTTCAGAAAAGAAGGGGGAAAACAACAAAAATAAAAAACCAAACCCTTTTAAAAGCTATCGCTTTCTTGAAGGTTTGGTTTTACAACTAATCCATTATCTTATCTTATAATATACTATGCTATCTTACAGCCTACAAATTCGCTTTTGGGATAGAAGCGATAAACGTGCTGCCTTGGTCTATCTCGCTTTCTACTCGGATATTGCCTTGAATACGTTGAAGCATATCGGCAATAATCCAAAGCCCTAAGCCGCTCCCTTTTTCGCCATTCGTCCCTTTTTTACTTGTCAAACGCCCTCTAAACAAGGTTTCTTTTTGGCTGTCTGACATTCCGATGCCGTTATCTTTTACAAAAAGTTGAATCGTTGTAGGCGTTTCGGCAATGCGAATAGACACCTGCCCTTGTTTCGGCGTGAATTTAAGGGCGTTTAGAACGAGGTTGCGAAGTACTGTTTTTGCTAAATTCTGGTCGGCTTTTACGAGTGCGGGCAACGGGCAGTCGGCTTGATAAGAAAGGCGAATATTTTTTTGCAAAGCCACGTCTTCCCAGTCTTCCAATTCTTTACGCAACACCACGTCTAAATCGCAGGTGACGCTCAAATTCTCATTCACACCCAAGTCAGACACCTGCGCCCGCGTCCAAGTCACCATCGATTCCAATATTTCCCGAGTCTGCCGAGTACTGCTCAACAATTGTTTATTAAATTCGCTTTTCTTGGCTTCGGGTATCATGCCGCTTGTAATCATTTGCAGCATTTGCTCGATATTAGCTAACGGCGAGCGTACATCATGCGAGATAATCGAAATCATTTGGTTTTGTATGCGGGCTACTTCTTTCAACGATTCGGTTTGGTCTTCGGCGGCTTTGCGCAATAAATCCGACTCGCGTTTCATGATATACAAGCCTATATAGAGTACAAATGCCGCATAAACGACGCTTAATATATTGGCAAGCATCACAAATGACGTATGCGAATCATGCGAATTGACAAGATTAGGATAATAAATTTGAACAAAAAAAGCGGCAAATATCAAAATAAGGTTTAAAATCGTAAAATTCAAATGGCGAGCAGGCCGAATGATAAACAAAAAATTGAGGTGAAAAACCAAAAAAGAGGTTAAAAACGCACAAGAAATGCCGTCAAACATAAAATAAAGATGCGCTAACGACCCGTAAATAGAAACTAAGGCTAACAGCGCAGCCTGCTCAAATTTGCACCTATCATAACAAATATAATACGCAATGAAACTTAATGTACCCGAAAGGACTAAGACAAGCGATGAAAAAAGGCTAATAGAGTTTAAATTGTAAAAAACAACGCCTAAAAAAGAGGCGAAACCATTGATAAG
>JBEEMU010000599.1:0-3497 GCA_041192485.1 Bacteroidota bacterium
TTGCCACTATCGCAATACTGCTAACGGTGTTGCAAAGCCCCGACGTGATTGTCACGGTATAAACGGCTTCTGCCAAATGGTCGATCGTTGGTGTTGTTGCGCCGTTGCTCCACGAGTAGCTTGTATTTGGCATCGGTGCAAGGCTGATACTTCCGGTGTTTCGGCTGCATTTATCGGGCTGTACGGTAAGGTTTGGATTTGGAATTAGGTCTATATTATCCACATACGCAGATTTAGAAGCCGCGCAGCCCTCCGTGTTTGTTAGCGTGACACTATAAGTACCGCTTGCAATATTTTGTAAAGACGTGTTTGAGCTGCCGTCGCTCCAGCTGAAATGCAGCATACTTGTTGGGCTGGTCGTCACAAATATGAATCCGTTGGCTTGTTCGCAAGTCGTGCTTTGCGTTGTCAAATCCAAGCTAAATGGTTCGCCATTATTGCCAACAGAAACGGTTGCCGTTGCCGTACAGTTGTCAATATTCGTGACGGTAACGGTATAAATGCCTGCTTGCAAATTGCCAATTGCCAAAGCACTGCTGCCCGTCGACCATTGCGGCACTTGTATTTGCCCGTTCGAACAAGCAACCGAAGCACTGCCCGTGGCTTGTCGGCAACGCTCGTTGATTGCCGTTGTTTGCAAAATAGGCGCAACGCATTTTTGGGCGGTATCGCTTACAGGTTTTATCCACGAGTGTCCCGCTGCATTTAGAGCTTGAACAGTGTTTGCCAACAAAAAAAGATAGTTAAGAATACGCATAAGTAAGTGGTAGTGTATAAATAATCACGGTTTTGAAGCCCTGTTAAATGGGTACGTTATTTGTTTCCTAATACCTAATGATGACCGTGTTTATTTCGCCGAAGGCGCGTAAAAGAGTTGTTTTTGTTTTAAAAATCATTGCCTTTCACCTGATAAAAGTACGCTAATTTATCGTCTTGTAAATAATCGACATTTGCGGGTGAGAACGGAAATACGGGTGCTTTTATGCCGTCCTTTAAATAAATAGGGGCTGTAAATACTCGCGCTTCGTCCCACACGCCATTATCTATAAAGGTTTGCAGGGTTTTAAGCCCGCCTTCTATCAGAATAGAGTCTATTTTATGGCGATGCAATTCGCTGAATAAAGTAGAGAAAAAACTGGGCGAATCAAACTCAATTTGCAGAATATTTATACCAAACGAAGTATTTATATCAGGCGTTAATCTAATCGGTTTAGCTTGCTCTTGAAATAAAAATACGTTACCGCCGCCGTTTTTACTAAAAAATAAGGCATTTTGCAAGGTTTCCGCTTGGCGCAACCAAGTTACACGAGCAGGCGATTTGCCTGGCCATAGTCGAGTAGTCAAGCTCGGGTTATCGATGCGAATAGTATTTGCACCGACTGCAATAGCTGCTACTTCACTTCGCCATTTATGCACCAACCGTTTGCTGTATTCGTTGGTCAGCCAGACAGATTTATCGAGTTTTCCAATAAAACCATCGACACTTTGCGCCCATTTCAGTATAATATAGGGACGTTTTTGCTTGATGCCCATCAAAAAAGAAGCGGCAATTTTATATGCTTCGGCTTCCAATACGCCTATTTCCACCCTTACGCCTGCTGCTCGGAGTTTTGCCACGCTTTGCCCTCCAACCAACGGATTCGGGTCTAAACACGCAATGATAACGGTTGGAATACGGTGTTTTAAAATTAAATCGACACAAGGCGGCGTTTTACCCGTATGAAAACAGGGTTCTAAGGTGACATAAATCGCGCTTTCGGCTAATAAATGCAAGTCGGCAGCAGCCACGTTTTTAATGGCCTCCACTTCGGCGTGTGCGCCGCCGTAAAAGCGGTGATAACCTTCGCCGATAATACGATTTTTACACACAATCACTGCGCCTACTTGCGGATTAGGCGACACATAGCCCGCGCCTAATTGCGCAAGTTGCAAAGCTCGTTGCATATATAAGGTTTCGTTTGCTATTTCCATCATCGTATCAGCGTAATATTTCCTTTTTTAGTAAATTCTGCGCCATCAAAACAGGTTGCTTTTAAATAAAAACCGAATACATCGGGTGGCAAGGCTTCGCCCTTATAAGTGCCGTCCCAGCCAGTTGCGAGGTCGTGAGTGTCAAATACTTTTTCGCCCCAGCGATTATAAATAGCAAAATAAACATCGGCTACCACGCTGCTACGAAGAAATAAAACATCGTTTTCGCCGTCGCCGTTCGGCGTAAAAGCGTTTGGTAAAAATATCAAAGGTTCGCCGCAAATAACATCTTTTAGGATAATCTGAATGGTGTCGAGAGCCATACAACCCGAAGGTCTGCGCACGCCACGCACGGCAAAAGTGGTTGTTTGCGGCGGTTTTACTGTCTGGTTGTTCGCGCTTGTATTTTGCAAAAGCGGATTGGGCAGCCAAGTGTAAGTAACGTTGTTTTCGGTAGGCTGTATCGCTAAATTGACGGTTTGTCCTTTATAAATAGTGGTGCTTGGTGTGGCCATGATGCCGAAATTCGGCGGGTCGTTGCTCACATTCACGGTAACGTGCTGTGTCACCGAACATGTATCGAGCGAGTAATTAGAAAATACGGTTTTGTAGGTCGTCGTCGCTACTGGCGAAGCCTTCGGGTTATAGTTTGTGCCATCGTTCAAGGTAGCCGCAGGAGTCCAGTTATATGTAAAATTCGGGTTGCCTGTCGGGTTGATATTTACTTGATTTCCCTTGCAAAGGTAGAGTGTTTTATCTCTTTGCACATTAAATTTGGTGACAGTAAAGGTTTTCCGATAAAGATGCCTGCAACCGTTTGCCGAAATCACTTCTAAGGAAACGGTGTAAGTTCCCGAATTATTGAGGATAATTGTCGGATTTTGTTGCGTAGAGCTGCCTGTTCCCCAGTTCCAATACCAAGACGTGATGTGCAGGACGCTGTCGCGGCTCAAATCGGTGGCTTGCAAACGCAGCGTGTCGTTGCAGTTTTTATAATGCAATTTAAAATCGGCATAAACCGACGACGTTCGTAAGCAAATCCGTTTATAAACCGTGTCGTGGCAGGGTTCGTTAGGTTCGGTGATTAAGCGGATAGTATAGCAGCCCGTGTCTGGAAAGGTGTAGCTTGGGCTAAACAGCGTGGACGTATCTCGATTGGTGCCGCTTACGCCAAAATTCCAGGCATAATGCGTTCCGCCGCCTCTGCTTTTATTCACGAAATGCACGGTTAAGCCGCTGCATATTATATTCGGCGCTTCTATTACGCCGCTATAAAGAGAGATGCAATTGCCCACATTGTATTGAAAATCGCGGCGCGTGGTGCTGATTAACACGCCATTTCGGTATTCTTCGACACAAATACCGACCACAAACTGCCCAATTGTATTCGGTTTGCCTGTAAGCAAGCCAGTGTGTGAGTTTATCGATAACGGCGTACCGCCCATAACGTTTGCCAAGCTGAATGGTGCTTGCCACACGATTGCTTGATAAGGCGGCGGGTCGGGCGAGCCGCCTGCATCTACCCT
>JBEEMU010000600.1:0-3617 GCA_041192485.1 Bacteroidota bacterium
TTCAAAATAATAATTTATCTTTTCACAATAAAATTTATAAGCTTTTAATAGCAACTTATCCGAATCTTTTAGGTTTCTTAGCGTTGCAGGTTCTTGAAAAGTGAGCAGTAGCGTTGGAAAAAACTGTCATTATTTTCATTTAATTTCAGTTTGCTAAAATAAGTGAGGGAAGCAGGGTCTTTTTCACCTATAAATTTACTGCTCAACAATTTTACACGCTCCTCATTCGCCAGCTTGTCAATATCGCCAGTCGCCAGCGATTTAATCTGCTGGATACAGGCGAGCGCCACGATAGAAATGGTCGTCAGGCGTTGCTGCCCATCAATAACGATAAACGTTTTATTCCCGTTGCTTTGCAAGACAATCGCACCCATATAATGCACCGTTTTGCTTTCCGTAGCCACGAGAATATCCGCCCACAAATCTTCCCAATTATCTTGTTGCCAAGAATAATCTCGTTGATAAGTGGGTACAATATATTTTTTACCATTGCCTAAAACCTCGTTGCTATTGACGGTTTTAGTGTCGAGAAGATGATTGCCGTCCATAAGTTACGTTTTTAATTTTCAATTCGCATTTTCCTCCCAAATCATCGCCAAATGCACGATGGTTGTCACGGCTTTTTCCATGTCTTGAACGCTTACCCATTCTTGTTTGGAGTGAATACCATGCTCGCCTGCAAAGATATTGGGGCAGGGCAAGCCCATGAACGATAGGCGCGAACCGTCGGTGCCGCCGCGAATACTGCCGAGTTTTGGTGTAATACCTGTGCGCCGAGTGGCTTCTACGGCATATTCATAAACGTGTGGGCAGTCTTTTAAAATTTCGCCCATATTGCGGTATTGCTCGTGCGTGGTGATAGTTGCCGTTGAGTTTGGATAATTTTTAAGCACGTCATCAACTGTTTTTTGTAAAACAGCCGTATGTTCGAGCAGTTTTGCGGTGATATGGTCGCGAATAATGAAATTGATTTTAGCCGACTCCAACTGCCCGGAAATGCCCGTAGGATGCAAAAAACCTTCTTTGTCTTGGGTTGTTTCGGGCGTAAGATGCGTTTTTGGCAAAGCTGCCACTATTTCTGCAGCAATTTTGATGGCATTCTCCATCTTGCTTTTTGCATAGCCAGGGTGCGCCGAAACACCCTCGATGGCAACTACTGCGCCGTCTGCCGAAAACGTTTCGTTTTCAATGTCGCCGATAGTGCCACCGTCTAAGGTGTAGCCAAAATCTGCGCCCAAACGCTTCATATCTAAATTATCTACGCCTGCGCCGACCTCTTCGTCGGGTGTGAAAAGAAGGCGGATTTTGCCGTGTTTTAGCTGCGGGTTCCGGATAAGAAAGTGCGCAGCGTCCATAATTTCGGCAACGCCCGACTTATCGTCGGAGCCGAGAAGGGTCAAGCCGCTCGCGGTGATAATATCGTTTCCAATATTATTCAAGAGTTCGGCGTGTTTTTTAGGTGAAATGACGACCGTATTATCGTCGGGAAGTACGATATCTTGCCCCTGATAATTGCGATGCACAATGGGCTTCACATCGGTTCCGCTACAATCGGGCGCGGTATCTACATGCGAGCAAAAGCAAATAACTGGCACGTTTTCTTTCGTGGTTGTGGCCGGAATTGTGGCATAAACATAGCCAAATTCGTCCATTTCCGCATCTGCGATGCCCATTTCATGCAACTCTTCGACTAAAAGGCGCAGCATATTTTTTTGTTTTTCGGTACTCGGGTACGTTGTTGAATTTGGGTCAGATTGAGTGTCAATCTGCACATAACGCAAAAAGCGTTCGGCTACAGTGTGGTTGATTTGCATCTCGAATGGTTAAATGATGTATGACGGTTTGTGACGGTTCTGCGCAGCCTATCTGCGCACATTGTTTCAAAATTGGTTGTTTTTTATTTTTTTAAAAACTAAAATACTGCAAATCAATGGCTTGTATTTTTTTTGAAAAATAATTTAATTGCGCAATTCCTTTGCGTACAAGCAATGTTATCTTTGTGGTGGAAACGCAGTAAAAATATAAAAAAGCATAGTTGTCGCTTTACAGCGCAAAAATAGCACTATTTTGCGGAATAATCTATGTAATTTTAGTTTTTCTACATTTTTTTAGTTTTTTTGAATTTATTTAGTTTTTTCCGTAATTTTGCCGCATGAAATTTATTGACACACACGCACATTTATATGTGCCACAATTTGATGCCGAACGCAGCGAAATGCTCGAACGGACATTTGCAACAGGCGTTGAAAAGGTTTACCTACCTGCTATTGACAGCGAAACTCACGAGCGCGTCCTGCAATTGGAGCGCGATTATCCGACGCAGTGCATAGCAATGATGGGCTTGCACCCGTGCAGCGTTCAAGCCGACGATTTTGAAAAAGAACTCGATATTGTTTTTAATTATTGGAAACAACGCGATTTTTGCGCCGTCGGCGAAATTGGCTTAGATTTGCACTGGGATAAATCGACGCTCGATATTCAAAAAATCGCCTTTGCAACGCAAATGAGATGGGCGAAAACGTGGAACCGCCCTATCGTTATTCACGCCCGCGAAAGCATGAACGAAATTTTGCCGATGGTTCGCGCCGAAAAAACCAGCCGTTTAAACGGTATTTTTCATTGTTATAGCGGAACGCTCGAACAAGCGCAGGAGTGCATCGAACTCGGCTTCTATTTGGGCATTGGCGGCGTTTTGACCTATAAAAAGTCGGGTTTAAGCGAAATTATCCGCGAAATTCCGTTAGAGCATTTGGTTTTAGAAACCGATTCGCCTTACCTCAGCCCTGTCCCGCATCGCGGCAAACGCAATGAGAGCAGCTATATCCCGCTTATTGCAAAGGTGCTGGCAGAGGTCAAAAACTGCACTATCGAGGAAGTTGCGGCTATCACAACGGCAAATGCCGAACGAATATTTACTAATCCTATCTCCTACTTATGATAAACAAACTACTTTTACAACAAATGATAAACGAAAAGCGAGTGATGGTGCAAAAACACGCCGCCGCCGATTTGTATATCTACAATTACACGCAAAGTACGCAGTATGAGCGTGTTTGGAATGAGGTTACGCTGCAAACGCGCGGCTTGATTTTAGATGGCGATATGAATATTGTGGCGCGTCCGTTCGTCAAATTTTTCAACCTATCGGAGCATGAAGCAAGCGAAATACCGCAATTGCCCTTCGAGGTATTCGATAAAATGGACGGCTCACTCGGTATTTTATACTGGCTGAACGGCAAGCCTTTTATCGCAACTCGCGGAAGTTTTGGTGGCGAACAAGCCCTACACGCAACCGCCGTTTTATACCAAAAATATCCGCATACTTTCGATAAATTAAACCGAAACTGCACCTATTTATTTGAAATAATTTACCCCTCAAACCGCATTGTCGTGGATTATGGCGCAACCGACGATTTGGTTTTATTAGCCATCATAAATAATCAAACAGGTTCGGACGAACCGCTGGAAGATATTGGTTTTCAGCAAGTTAAACGCTATGATGGTATCAATGATTTGGAAACCTTAAAGCACTTGGAAGACACCGAAAAAGAAGGGTTTGTGGTGCGTTTCAGCAACGGCTTTCGAGTGAAAATGAAGTTTCAAGAGTATATTCGCTT
>JBEEMU010000601.1:0-7591 GCA_041192485.1 Bacteroidota bacterium
TGTCAGGTTGTTTTGGTAAAGTTGTCGAGTGTTACCATGCTATTGAAATTGCTTCGGCACGGTTAGGCCCCACAGCGGCCAAACAACTCATAGATTCTACGCCTACTGGCTTCTACTGGAACCCAAACGATTGTGCAACCGTCACCGTTTTCGCCTTTCCGTTTTTTTTACTGCACCAAAATAAGGCAATTTCATTTATTGGCATTTTAACAATTGTCTTAATCTGCACGGGGGCATCGGCGCGACTGGCTTTTATGGCTTTATGGCTAATGTGGTTGGTTGGTTTTTGTTTTTTTAATAAAAAAAATGGCGTAAATTACTTGGTAGCTTGCTTTTTTTTACTTGGAAGTCTTACAAATGGCTACACGTTACTGGCGGGGAAATGGCGGCAACTTAATGAAGTCAGCATTTTTGCAAAAGTACAAATGGAACGCCCCGATTCGGTAGGCGATAACTCGGTGAATATTCGTAAAGAATTGATAATCATTGGTTTAAATACCGTAAAGCAAAACTATGGATTTGCTATTGGCGGTGGTAATATGTCCTCGCGATTGGCGGCCACGGGCGGCGTTGGCAATCGTAAAATAAAGATTTTACATAACTTTTGGTTAGAATGGCTTATAGAAGGCGGCGTAATAGCTGCAATTGCTTTTGCCGCTTGGTATTTGCTTTTATTAGTTAGTTTATGGCAAAATTACCACCGCCAAACCAATAAAGTTATTAACAATACTACCAATAACTTTATTCGTAACTTGGAAATGCCAGAAATTGATGCGAACAAATCATATTATACTGCGGCTGTTTTTCTCACATTAGTTGGTTTTATTATCACAGCAGTTGGGCAAAGTACCTGCATTTACTGCCTACCTATGTACTGCCTTTTTGCTGTTGCCATTCGTTTGGCGAAAGCCGAAAATTGACCAGAATAGCCGCCGCTAAGTTGCAGTTACTAATCGTTATTTTGCTAAAACTGGAAACCGTGTTGTTGTAAAAACGCCTTTTTAGGCTCCGAATAAATATAATATTGCCGAGCTATCGGCGTAATTGGCACAAGGGTGGAATCTTCACTTTGGTAAAAACCAATCATGGCAGTCTTTCTCGGCGTGTTTTCGAGGGCTGTGTTCACCCGCTCAATATATGTTGGGCAGCGGTCGGTGTTGCCTAAGCATCGTGCAATAATCTCTTCTTTCGAGTAAAACATCAAACTCCACTGCAATGCGCCGCCTCTGCAAAAAACATAGGGCGTATTTTGGTTTTGCAACTGTTTTATCGTTGCTAAAACCACCGATTTTGGCGCATATTCATAGTCCATTTTCCGAAAGGAATAAAGCGAAAATACGCCCAAAACAATTAGTGTATATGCCGTATTTTGAATTGCTTTTTTATAAACTGAATCTTCAAAAAAAGTATAAAACAAGCATGAAGCACCGCCATATAAAGGCAATAAATAGCGTGGACTTTCGTCTTTTATAATTAACTTATAGAAGAGTGTTGCTAAAACAGAAAGGCAAAAAATATAAAAAAGTGGGTTCTTATTTTCTTTTTTTATTGCCCAAAATCCGCCAAAACCCAGTACGATAGTGAGCAAAAGGGTGAAAATAATAGACAAAATTTGGGTGATAAATGGAGGGCTTACAAATTCGTAAATATAACTGCCCGTAAAGTTCCAGTAAATATATTTATAAATAGGCGCAAATGAAAAATCGCGAAGCGATAGTACTTTTGGCGACCAATAGTTTGGCAAACCCATTTTTATATAGAAAAAGAACGCTGCGGTAAGCCCAATACCTAAGATAAGGAACGGGGAAGCAGCAAGTAGGTTATTTTGACGGTTTTGGTATAAAAAATAGCTCAAAATAGGAGCTAAACCAGCCAGCCAAAGTGGTTGTGCTTGATAGATAAGCACAAGAATTAGACCCAAAAGAGCGAATAAATGAGGCGTTTTTGTTTGTTTTTGCCCCGAAATCAAGTAAGTAACCACCGAAAACAGCGTAAAAGCAGTGAGATAGCCGCCACGAGCTTTCAGCGACCAAACCGCCCAAACTGGGCAAAAAATGAACACAAGCGTTAGTAAAAATGCCAACCATTGCTTGAAAAAATCGGTAGGTGTTGATAGGTTTTTGAGCGTTTTATAATGAAAAACGACTCCAATTGTCCATAATGAAAGCATTGAAAGGCGAATAGCAGTGTCGGTAACGCCAAAAAAAAAATAGAAAATGCGGATAAAAACAACTTCTACAAATGAAAAACCATAGTTTTGCCCATAAAAGAAAAAAGGAATTGTCTTGCCTTCTGCAAAATGCTTTGCCATCAAGCCCATGATACACTCGTCTTGGTCGATGAGAATATTGGTATTAAGCAGTTGAGGGAGCCGCGAAACAAGGCATAATCCAATGATTATCCACACCGCATTTTTAATAAGCCAGCTTTTCACAATAAGAATCATTTTTTACAAAAAATAGCCACACGACAACATTGCAAGGCGTTATTGCCTGAACCCTTAGTCGTGTGGTTATATGAATTTATTTTGAACGAATTTACCTTGAAATCTTACTGATTAGGTTGTTTTTGGAAGTCGTCCCAAGATATTTTTTTATAAAAATTCTCGCCGAAATACCTCGCAATCATTTTGAAAATAGGTGCGTCTTGATAGCCTGGCAATACTTGAATGAGTTTATAATCCTCGTCTAAAAAGACGGTGGTCGGAAACGACATTTTATCGCTCAACAAAGAGCTTGCTAATTCGTTATAGCCTCCAGGGCCGCTTTTCGTGTATTTAAACACATGACCTTGAAACACGATGTCGTCTTTTTGTTCGGCATCGAGCTTAACGGCATAATATTTTTCGTTCAACATTTTGGCAATGTCGGGGTTCGAGAAGGTAGTTGCGTCCATGCGCTTGCACCAACCGCACCAACCAGTATAAACATCAACGAAGATTTTACGCTTCTCTTTTTTCTGCAATTCGGCGGCTTGTTCCCAAGTGTACCAATGCACTACGTCGGCTTGTTGGGCGTTGTGCGCTTGTTGGGTGGAAGCTGTAGCATTGCTACTTGTTGTGTTGTTGTTAGCGTCGGTGCGCGTGTCGGCGGCCAAGCCTCCAAATAGTGCAAATGCGGCACATCCTGCAAATAATAAACTTTTCATTGCAACAATTGTGGTGAAAAATAGGTTTAATTAATAGTAGTAGTATATAAATAATCGGCCGCAGCCGCTTATTAGCAATCAATGCGATTATTTCAATTTGAAGGTGCAAAGATAGTTCCAAATTTTCAATATATAATCATCGATGCGTAAGAAAATTATTTTAGCAGTTGGCGGAGCAAGCGGAAGCCTCTATGCCAAGCTGCTTTTAGACAGCTTATTAGGTCTTGAAGCGCAGGTAGAAATGGTGGGTGTTGTCATGTCGGATAATGCCAAATTTAATTGGGAATATGAATTAGGTAACAAAAATTATACCAATTATCCTTTTTCATTTTACGAAAAAGATAATTTCATGGCTCCTTTTGCCAGCGGTTCAGCGCATTACGAAACCATGATTGTTTGCCCTTGCTCTATGGGTGTATTAGGGCGTATTGCGTCGGGTGTTTCCGACGATTTGCTGACTCGCGCCGCCGATGTTGTATTAAAAGAACGCCGTCGCTTAATTTTGGTGACTCGCGAAATGCCTCTTAGCCTTATCCATTTGCGCAATATGACGGCTGTGACCGAAGCAGGTGCTATTATTTGCCCTGCCGTTCCCTCTTTTTACTCCAAGCCTGAAACGGTTGAAGCTGTTTGTCAAACAGTCATAGATAGGGTACTTGATTTGGCGGGCTTCGATGTGAAAACGTATCGTTGGAGCGAAAACATGGAGTAGGAATAAATGCCTCACCTTACGCAAACTATTCCTAAACGCTGAAAGCGTTAAATTCTGATAGCCCTCGTGTAGGAACGTAGTGAACCGCGTAGCTGTGCGATGAGTATAAATGAAGGTTGCAGCAACGCCAACACAGTTGAACCTACGAAAACATAAGAAATAAAAAAAGCGTTCATCGACTATTGTAAAAACAATAATCGACGAACCCTTTACACAATTACATTAACATTAAAACCTACAAACAGTTTTTATATTATAGCATCAATAATGTAGTAAACGCCAGCGGCAAAATAAACACGGTTATCATTAAACCAGAGTACCCTATTTAACAGGGTTTCAAAACCGTGTTTATTTATACACTACTACTTAGTAAGTGCAGGCGACTACTATCCAATTAATTCGTTTGGTTCACCACTAATTTTTTCATAATTTTTCCCTCTGAGCTGTCTATTTCCATAAAATAAACGCCCGCCGACAGCGTAGGTAAAGTAAGTGTTAAGTTTTCTTTCTCAAAAGTCTTTTGTGTAAAAACGCATTGCCCTAAGCCATTCAAAATAGTAATAGCGTGGCATTTTATATTATCGGAATTGATGTGCAAAATAGTGCTTGATAAAGGATTAGGGAAAACCCGAATTTTGCTGTCAAGCCCAATTTCGGGCGTGTTTAATAGCATATTTGTAAAAGTAGTCGTTGTAGCTGTTCCCGTCATCGCTTGCACGATATTTTGATTATCAATGGCTTTTATACCCGAAATAGATACATTAAACGGATAATTGATAGTGGAAACGCCGCGCCCTATCACATTATCGATGATGACAAAACCGCAAGTAGCCACTGCGCCGAAACCATTGCGCGTCGTGCCGTCGATGCGGCTAATCGCAATATCTAAATGCCCTTGTCCGTCGTCGTGCTGCAAATGGTAGAGTTCGTTTGCCGCGCCGAGCCACGAAAGGCTGTTTAGGTTGATATACGCGCTATCGGCAAGTGTTCCATCGTAATCAATCGTAAAAGCCACGCCTGTAATAGCTTGCGCAGGGTTTGCAGCATTGCCAATCATAACATCAGCTGTCAGCGTGTAAGGGTAGCTTGTTACTTGTGTCGTGTCGCTCGGGAAAGCGCAACTTATCGGCGGCGCGTTGATGAATATTTGCACAGCGGCGCGTTGATGCGTTTGCCCGTAGTTTTGTAAAATAGCCAAGGTATCGCTCGCCGTTATACTGCCATTGCCATCGCAATCGGTGTGTTTTAGGTTGGTTGTAGTATTTTGCAAAAGCTGCGCCCAATCTTGACAAGTTTGCGCCGTCCATTGCGTTGTAGGATTCGTGCGTGCAAAACCCGTTGTATCGTGATAAAGGGCGATTGGCAACAAATCGTAATTATTCGCTACGCCATCGTCGTTCGCATCGCCCGGAAAAACACAATCAAGGCTATGCGACGAATTAATCGGATTGACAACCACTGATGTCGATATTGTGCAACCTTGACTATCGGTAATCGTTATGGTATGTGTGCCGAAATTTGCGGAAGCAACCGTAAAAGGCAAATAATTATCCTGCTCGCCCGTATCCCAAGTATAAGTATAGGGCGCAAGCCCGCCAGACGCTGTAGCCGTTAGGTGCTGCACATCGCCATCGCATGACACATTGCTACTCGGCATCGAAAGCGAAAGCATAGGCATCTGAATAGGTTGCACCACAAGCACCTTAGTTGCCGTACAGCCATTACAATCCATAACGGAAACGGTATAAACTCCTGCTTGCACTGAACAGGCCGTATTATTTATAAATTGCGCCGTAAGACACTCGTACATAGGCTGACAAGCATTTGAACTCATGGAAATACAAGATAGCGCGTTCGAACAACCCATCACAGGCATCACCTGCGCTGCCATCACAATAGGCGGCGGTTCGGTAAGCGTTATACTAAGACTCGTCGAGCAGTTATTCGCATCTGTGACCGTAACTGTATATACACCTGCAGCAAGATTAGTCAAATCTTCTGTTACAATATTATTACTACTCCAAAAAAAAGTATAAGGCGCAGTTCCGCCCGAAACTGTAATGTCAATACTGCCATTATTGCCGCCGTTACAGGTAATATTTGTTGGTTGATAGGATATAGAAATTGCAGCAGGCTCAGTGATGATAGTTCCTGATGTCACAGTGCAACCATACGCATCTGTGACCGTAATCGTATATGTGCCCGCACTAAGGTTATTATAAGTCCAACCGCCACTTCCGCCGCTCTGCGCACTACCCGACCATGTGTAATTATAAGGAGGAGTACCACCTGTTGCCAATGCACTTGCACTACCATCACTGCCGCCATTACAACTAACTTGATGAGTAGTAGTCAGCGATGGGGAGATAAATGTAGTAGGTCCTGATGTAAAAAACGCCTTGGTAGCAGTAGCACCGAGCGCGTCAGTCACCGTTACAGTATGGCTGCCGCCGAATAATTGGTTATTTTGACTGCTTGTAATTCCATTATCCCAATTGTAAGTATAAGGAGCGATGCCGCCTGTAATAATTGCCGTAGCCGATCCGTCATGCCCACCATAACAGTGTTGCGAAGTTATAGTGGAAATATTGACCACCAAATCCATGGTATTCGCTATTTCAGCCGTTATAGTTGAGCTGGTGCAGCCGTTTGCATCGGTTAGGGTAGCCGTGTAAGTGCCTGTACAAAGGTTGGCGGGGCTACCTACCGCCGCCACGCCCCAGTCGTAAGTGTAGGGCAGCGTACCGCCCGTAGTTGTAGTAGAAATACCGCCATCGCAGCAGCCCACGCAAGTCGTATTCTGCGTACCGACCAACGAAAAAACGAGCGGCTGCGGCTGCGTAATAATGGTATTGATAGTTACTCGACAGCCATGCGCATCTACAATAAAAGACGGAAACGAAGTAGGACCCCAATTACAATAGTAAATGCCAGTCCCCAATGAATTACCTATATACAAACGGTAAGGCGCAGTGCCGCCCACAGCGAGCGGCAATAAAGTAACGCCGTTCCCGTAGCAAGGCACTTGTACGGTATCGGGCATTTGCGACACTAATAGCGCAGGCTGTAAAACCTGAACAGTCGTAGCGGCGGTACAGCCCGTTGCGGTTTCCGTAACTGTGACGCTATAAGTGCCTGCACTAAGCGCACCAGGTAAGGTTTGGAAACTTACAGGGTTAGCGAAGCCGCTCCAAGCACAAGAAAGAACAGGATTAGTGGGAAACGATGCTCCACTCGAATAAGCCCAAACCATACTCCCATGATAAGTTTCGCCATAGCAAGCGATGCTATCAACCGTGCGAATGTCGAGCGCAAAACCTGTACAGTTTTGCGCCGTTGCTTTTTGCGTAAAGCCAAACAAGAAACCGACTAAAACGCAGCCGTAAAGTAGGCAGCGAGAAATAAATTGGTTTTTCATAATAGTAAAGTTTATAAATTTTAAAAATTGAATATGATTGTTGCAGATTTTTTATGATGCAATGATTTTTTCGACGCGGATTTTTATGATGATTATGATTTTTATGATTTTTTTTCTAAAAAAGAAAAATCTTATATTTTCTTAGATGTTTAATAGGGTTCAAAAAAAGAAAAAAAAGCATAAATCTCTTTCACGATGCAAAGATGCGGCGATTTTCAGCAGCCCACAACTACACTTTTTAGCCAAAATACGAATTTTATAAATATAAAAATGAAATTAGGCCTTGATAATGAATTATTTATAAAATAAATTTG
>JBEEMU010000602.1:0-2961 GCA_041192485.1 Bacteroidota bacterium
ACAACCTACTTACAGTATAGTTAGAACACGCCCCTAATTGACAAGGCGAATAATGCCAAGCTTGTCCATCAGCATCATAATGAGGTAAGTAGGGTCTAATTCATACCATTTTTTAGCAAAGTTGGCAGAAGTAGGGTATTGATGATGATTATTTTGGAATAACTCGCCTAATAGAAACAACCCAATGACTTCAGTATTGCGCGATTTATCGCCATTATCAAAGTTTTGGTAGCCGTATTTATGCCCACACCAATTCACAATAGCTCCTTGAACAGGCCCCATCAGAAAGTGAATAGGCAATAAAAGCAAGCATAAATACGATAAATCGAGGTAAAAAATAATAGCAATATACAAAGCCGAATAAGCCACCACCCAAAGGCTGCGCGTGAGATTATGGTCTGCAAACCTCTCGAAAGAAGTCCAAACAGGCAAATTTTGGCAAAACTTGGACGCAGCAGTGCGTTTACCTGCCACAAAGTCGTTGTAAATTTGGCGCGTGTGCATCATCATACCGAAGACATCTTTAAAAAAATGCGGCGAATGAGGGTCGTCTTCCGTGTCGCTATGCTCGTGATGCAAACGGTGCATGACCGCATAAGCTCGCGGCACCAGGTAGGACGAGCCTTGCGTGAGCCACGTCATAAAATGAAAAATTTTTTCCCGCACTTCACCCGTCGTGAACATTTTATGCGAAGCATAGCGATGCAAAAACATCGTATGGAAAAAAAGCGATGCCCACCAGTGAGCAAAGAAAATAAGCAGAATGTATAGCATATATATGATTTGTAAATTTCCTAAATAATTTCCTCCCAATCATCGTCGGCGCGTGTGTGCAGGGCTTCGAAGCGTTGCCAGCCTTCGCCGCTGAGGGCGTGCATTTCGTCAAACACCTTAAAAGCTCGCTCTACAAAAGCGGCATCTACGATTTTTTGAATATCGGAAAGCCCTTGCAAAAGCGGGCTTTCCCTGAACTTATAGTTTTGTTCATACATTCCCGCCTCCATTTTCACGGAAAAGCGGTTGCCGAACTGAAAAACCTGTATCCGCACTTGCGGATGCTCGATGATGCCTAAGATGCGCATAGTATAAGTAATAATATAGTAATAGTATAGTAATAAGCGTCGTGCCTAAGATGAGTAAGGGATAATAAGTAGCAGTCTAAAAATTTACGCACAAATGTAAAAACAATTTCGGAGATAGCACATTGTTTTATAAAAATAGCTTACCTTTGCACAAATTTAAACGTTTTTTTTAAGCGCATCACTTGGCAGGCATTTACCTACACATTCCGTTTTGCCGAAAGGCGTGTCACTACTGCAATTTTCATTTTTCAACGAACTTGAGCTTGAAAACGGCTTTTTTGGCAGCCATAAAACGAGAAATTCGCTTACGCGCAAACTATCTGCACGGCGAGAAAGTGCAAACCGTTTATTTCGGCGGCGGCACCCCGTCGCTGCTTTCGAGCGACGAAATACACGAATTATTCGACGTGCTGCACAGGTGTTTCACAATTGATAGCACCGCCGAAATCACCTTAGAAGCAAACCCCGACGACTTAAACTTAGCTTATTTGAAAGCCTTGAAAAGCACGCCAATCAATAGATTAAGCCTTGGTATTCAATCGTTTAGTGAAGCCGATTTGCAGTTTTTTAATAGAGCGCACACAGCTAACGACAGTTTAATCGTCTTAGACAACGCCCTAACGCAGGGCTTCGATGACTTGAGCGTAGATTTAATTTACGGCTCGCCGACAACCTCCGATGCCGTTTGGTCTGACAATTTGGCGCGTTTGGCAAGCTATCCCGTCACGCATTTATCGTGTTACGCCCTTACCGTAGAGCCGAAAACAGCCTTAGATAGCTTGATAAAACACCGAAAAGCCCCCGAAGTAGTGGAAGAAACCGCCGAGCGGCAATGGCGTATCTTGCAAAAATGGTTGCCTGCGGCGGGTTTCGAGCAGTATGAAATCTCTAATTTTGCTCGCAATGAGCGTTATGCTAAACATAACACGTCATACTGGCAAAGTGTTGCATATTTGGGCGTAGGGCCGTCCGCACATTCTTATAACGGTCATTCGCGTCAATGGAATATTTCAAATAATGCCTTGTATATCAGTAATTTACAACAGGATACGCTGCCTTTCGAGTTAGAAGTTCTTTCAAAAAAAGACATTTTCAATGAATATGTGATGACTTCGCTTCGCACCAAATGGGGCTGCAATATTTATAAATTTAAAGAAAATACGCCACATCTTTTGGCAGAAGCCGCTCCTTTTCTAACGAAAAACTGGCTTTTTCGCGAAAGCGATACCCTTATTTTAACCGAAGAAGGCAAACTTCACGCCGACGGCATCGCCGCAGATTTGTTTTTATAGCTATTATCAATAAAAAACGTGGACACAATCAATATCAAAATCCAGTTAGACTCGCTGGTTTGCCACAAACGGCAGAGCGGCGGCGAACCGTATATCTGGACAATTTTCTTCAAAGCCGATAATTCGTGCCTCAAAATAACCGACAAATTTAGGCTGCAAGGCAAGCCCGAATTTAAGTTTTCGGACGGTGGACACAGCACACTCGGGCGACACCCAGCGGGCAAACGGATTGTGGTGCCCGAAACGCTTGGTACCTGGCAAACAACGCTCGAACCCTTTTGGATAGAGCATTTCGAGCAGCCTACGATTGGCGTGGCAGGCCTTGTTTTTATCGTTTTAGAACACCATAACTTGAGCAACGAAGGCGCAGAAGCCGCTCATAAAGCCCTCAATCGCTTTGTGATGCAAGCCGCCGACCGCGTTATCGCCGATTTTGACCCGCGACGCATCGAACTCTTGAACTTCACAAAAACCGTGACCGCTTATTTTGGCGATGCGTTCAAAAAAGAGTTTGGCGCAATTCAAGAGGTCATTGTAGAAGCCGTTAAAAATAGCCAAACGATGATTCAAAACATCTGGACATTAGT
>JBEEMU010000603.1:0-3468 GCA_041192485.1 Bacteroidota bacterium
TAATTCCGTTTTATCGTGAACAACTTGCAAATTCGGGTGATTGAAAAACGCTTTTACTTCAGATTCGGAAAGCGGCGGCATTCGCTTCATTTCGAGCGTGTGCGGACTGTAAAAAACGTAAGCGAGGTCGGCAGCGTTCAAGCTGTCAGCATACTGCGGTAAAAAATCTTTATTGAGGCTGCTAAACGTGTGCAGTTCCAAGCAAACTACTAATCTGCTCGAATACATGGCAGGCTGGCCGCTGCGCAACGCCGCTACCGTCGCTCGAACTTTCGACGGCGCGTGGGCAAAGTCGAGGTAAATATGCGTTGATTTTTTCTTTTTCAGCAATTGTAATCGCTTGGAAGCACCTTTAAACGTTTGTATATGCGTGAAAAAGGCTTCCGTAGAAATGCCGATTTTGCGACAAACTAAATAAGCTGCATTCAAATTTTCTAAATTATGCTTGCCGAAAACTTGTAATTTTGTGCGCCCGAAGTAAACTATTGCCTTCAAAGTAGGGTCATAAACCTTATAGGGGCATAAATTGCGGTGATACATCGTGCAAGCAGGCGTATCGTACTCCTCCACTTCGCAAAGGGCGGTTTCGGCAATAGCCGCCACATTTGCATCGTTTTTATAATAAAAAAGCACAGATTCTGGCGACATCATCGCTACAAATAGGCGAAACTGCGCCACATAGTTTTCAAAAGTCGGAAAAACATTGATATGGTCCCACGCAATACCCGTCAAAACCGCGATATGCGGCTTATAAAAGTGGAATTTCGGGACGGGTTGCAAGGGCGAAGCTAAATACTCGTCGCCCTCTATGAGCATATAAGGCGCGTCTGATAGGCGCACCATATTGTGGAAACCCTCTAACTGCGCCCCGACTAAATAATCGCAATTGATATGGCAGGCCTGAAAAACGTGGAGCAACATCGCCGTTGTACTCGTTTTGCCATGACTTCCAGCTATCACAATCCGCGTTTTGTCTTTTGCGTGTTCGTAAATATATTCGGGGTAAGAATAAATGGGCAAACCAAGGGCTTGTGCCGCCAAAAGTTCGGGATTATCGGCTCGGGCGTGCATACCGACGATGACAAAATCCAAGTCGGCAGTAATAGCAGCAACCTGCCAGCCTTCCGCTTTTGGCAAGAGTTTTTTAGCGGCTAAACGCGACCGAGCCGGTTCATAAATCTCATCGTCGCTTCCCGTAACGGCGTGTCCGTTATCGCTCAAGGCAAGGGCTAAATTGTGCATCGCACTACCGCCTATCGCAATCAGGTGAATTTTTTTCATCGTATAAGAATAAAATATTGTGCTTTTATAACATTTATTCTTGACAAATGTTTACCTTTGCTCCGCCAAATCTACTTTAATCTGTTTGTAAAGCAGTCAGCGCATGACCAACCTTTGCTAACACGTCATAGTCGAGGCTATAAAATACGAAGCGTTCCGTCTTGCGGTGAATAACGACTCCTGCCGTGCGCATCGTTTTCAAATGCTGGGAGGTAATGGATTGCTCGAATCCTAATGCGCTATATATCTTATTGACATTCACCTCTTTATGCGTGTGAATAAAGTCTATAATTTGGATACGAAGGGGGTGCGCTATTGCTTTTAAAACCTCCAAATGTAGCTTAAGTGCAGGAGGGGTGTCCGACGATTCTTCTTTCATTTTATAAATTTTTTAATTGTGGCTATGGGGGCGAAATTCACATTCGCGGGGCAAAGATAGGGACTTTTTAACGAATGAATGTTTTTTTATTTTGAACAAAAAACCTTTTTTTCCGTTATATTTATTTTACGGACAATTTCGGCAATTGGAACGCTTATTGCGCAAGATTAAATATTGGAAAAGTACGTTGTACTTTGAAAAGCTCATGGTTTTGGTTTTGACTGTCGTTGCCTCTCCGAGTGCAATGGCAGTTTTTTTTTTTTTGAAGTTCATTCGTAATTGTTTAGCTATGTGGTTTAAACGAAGTTTAAACAACTCTTGCGCACTCTTTTAAATCCCGCTCTGCGGTAACTCTGCGGTAACTCTGCGGCAATTCTGCGAACTCTGCGTTTAAAAATCCTCTCTGCGTTTCAGACCACAAACTGCCTAAACAGTTACATTCATTCATTCAAATATTAAAATAATGCTTTTTTCTGCGACAAAACGAAGCGATTATTTGAAAACGCTCACCACAACCGACTATGATTTGCTCATTATCGGCGGTGGAATTACAGGCGCAGGCATTGCGCTCGACGCATCGCTGCGCGGTTTGCGGGTGGCTTTGGTAGAAAAACACGATTTCGCTTGGGGAACCAGCAGTCGAAGCACGAAGCTCATTCACGGCGGTTTGCGCTACTTAAAACAATTGGAGCTGGGCATTGTCCGCGAAGTCGGTTTAGAGCGGGCGGTTGTTCACCGCAATGCGCGGCATTTAGTGGTGCCAGAGCGTATGTTGCTGCCGATTGTTAAGGGCGGTTCGCTCGGCAAATTTTCCACCTCTGTCGCTTTATGGGTTTACGATTTTTTAGCAAATGTGCGTTCTCGCGAAAAACGGCAGATGCTCGACAAAACAGCGACCTACGCCGCCGAGCCGCTTTTGAAAACCGAAGAGCTTTTGGGCGGCGCAATTTATTACGAATACCGCACCGACGATGCACGTTTAACCACCGAAATAATAAAATCGGCGGTCGCCACGCAGCGAGCTACTTGCTTGAATTATATAGAAGTTACTAACTTCTCCTTTGAGAAGGGCATTGTAAACGGCGTTTTCGCCACCGATATTTTGAGCAATCAAGCCCTGCGTATTTCTGCCAAAGTGATTGTAAATGCCGCAGGCCCTTGGGTCGATAATTTGCGAAAAATGGCAAATGACGATACGCTGCAACGCAAAAAACTGCACTTGACGAAGGGCGTTCATCTCGTGGTGGATTATGAAAAAATCCCGCTAAAACAAGCCGTTTATTTTGATACGCCGACGGGCGATAACCGCATGATTTTCGCTATTCCACGGGGCAATTTTGTGTATATCGGCACCACGGATACCGATTATTATGAAAATATCGACACGCCGAAAGTGTCCGCCGACGATATTGCTTATATTTTAAAGGCGGTAAACGCGCTTTTTCCAAGTATTTTGTTGCGCGAAAGCGACATTCGCGGAACCTGGGCGGGTTTACGACCGCTTATTCACGAAATAGGTAAAAAAACAAGCGAATTATCGCGCAAAGACGAGATATTTTATAGTAAAACAGGCTTAATTACGATTGCCGGCGGAAAACTGACGGGTTACCGCAAAATGGCACAGCGAATTATGGATTTTGTGAGCGAGAAATTAGCCGTCGAACACTATTATTCTGTGCAGCCTTGCCAAACAAAAGATTATATTCTTTCGGGCGCGGCTTTTAAAAATAGCGAAGCCATTAATTCATTCAAAGTGCGCAGAATAGGCGAAGCCAAGCAAGCAGGCATTTCTGCCAACCAAATTGTGG
>JBEEMU010000604.1:0-5198 GCA_041192485.1 Bacteroidota bacterium
ATCTACCACATAGCTGCGCTCTTGTCGTTTATTGTCTTTTACGAATATTTCGGTCACGTTTACAGGCACTATTTCGTCTTTAAAACGGCCTGCATCAATTGCCGCCGCTGCTTTAAGGTGCGAATTATACGAAAATAAATCTTGCGCTTCGCGCGAAATATGCCATTTTTTAGCAACCGCTTCGGCGGTTAAACCCATACCAACTAAATAGTCGGGCGTGTCTTTTGCGGTATTGTAATTTGGTGCGAGTTTGTAGCCCGTCATCGGCACCAAACTCATGCACTCTGCGCCGCCAGCGATGATGCACTGCGCCATACCCGCGTTTATTTTGGCGACAGCCAGGCTAATTGCCTCTAAGCCGGAAGCGCAATAGCGGTTGATAACCATGCCTGGCACCTCTTTGCCAAGCGCACGGCCTGAAATGAGTCGCCCGATTTGCAAGCCTTGCTCGCCTTCGGGGAACGCATTTCCTACAATCACATCGTCCACCAATTTCGGGTCGAGTTCGGGAGTTGTCGCCATCAAATGTGCAATCACATCGACCGCCAAATCGTCGGGGCGCATGAAGCGAAAGCCGCCTTTCCCCGCTTTTCCTACCGCTGTGCGGAAGCCTTTTACTATATAAGCCTGCATTTTTTATATTGTGAATTTATGGATATATTTTTTTGAACAAGTTATTTTTGGAACGTTCCTTAGTGTCTGCGGTTAAATAAACACGGTCATTATTAGCCCAAACTACCCCGTTTTAGAGGGTTTCAAAACCGCGATTATTTAGATACTACTTTAATAATGCAAAGGTACTTGTTTTTTATATTTTTTAACTTAATAATCCGTTTTAATCTTTTTTAAACTAAAAAATAACGATAAAATCAGTGTCAATATGCGACTAAGAAACTTGATAGTATTGAAACTTGATAGTATTGACACTTGATAGTATTGAAACTTGATAGTATTGAAACTTGATAGAGTCATGTAAAGTTTGAAGTAAAACATCAACACCTTAGGCAGAGGACAACCCAATCCGTCCCTATTAACTTGAAAGACTACTAAGACTTTTTGTAACTTCAGAGGTCGGTGCTACTGCCTCTTGGCGATTTCATTTTGCTATTTAGGCTACCGAGATGTCGGTGCTACGGCACCTTATCCGTCACAATTAACTTGAAAAAAATAAACAGCGTATAAAAATTACGGAATTATAAAGCGTTTGGCTAAAATTCAAGACGCTTCGCTTTTTTCCCGAATCATTTTTAGCGAAAACCAGCCTAATAAACCTACTATAATTGCCATAATTGCCCAAAGCCATAATTTGTTTTTGAAAAGCGGTTCGTCTGTTGGCTCGGCGATTGCGGCGTGTAAAACTTCTTCGTTTTCGAGGGGCGCAAGCGCAGTAGAGTCGCCGATTTTTTCTATAAAATGTGCGAGGTCGTATCGCGGCGTTTCGGCCGTTGCATTGCCGTAGCACAGGTAATAGGTGGCTGTATCGGTAAAGCGAGCGGTCATCGTATAACTATAGCCTGCTACGCTGATAGAATCTATTTCCAAAGGCTGATTGTCGTCGTTTTGAATGACGATATTGAATTTTTTGACCACCGTAGGTTCACAGCTAAACGTATTGCTTTTGTCGGAACTCAACATTCCTGCGCTGCTCAACATTCCTGCGCTGCTCAACATTCCTGCGCTGAGGGTATTATAATGATAAATCCAGGCTTTCTCCGACTTTTCGCCGCTGATTTTTAGGCTGTCTGTTTGGTATTCTATGTTGGTAGGGCGATAGTAGTCAAATTTGTTTTTTATGAATAATTTGACTTGTGTTATCGGCGCGTATTGTGGCAGCGAAACGGCGATAACTGTTTTTTTATCATCACCTTGGTAGCGTGTGTAACTTGCTAAGTATTTTTGTAAAACGCCGCTTTTCACTTCTATTTGACTGATATTCGCGCTTTTAAGTATTGGTTTTTCGTTACTTTTTATCAATAAGCGATAGTAATGGTATTTGGAATTTGGGAAGTCTATTTTGCAAAACTTAAAATTAGTTTGCTCATTTAGAATGGATAAAATGCGGTAGTTATCGACGATTGAAAACCATTCGCGCTGATTTTGACTACCTTCAAGTTGTATTTTCCAGTCAAAATTTTCTTGTTCTATATCGAGTTTTAGCTCGTTGATAGCGGTTTCTATCGGAATTTCGAAGGTAAAAAAATACCCTTTTTCGCTTTTCGATTCGTTTAATAAATTAAAATGCACGTCTTTTTCCGTCAGTTTATCGGCGGCTGTTTGTAGCAAATAAGGGGCTTCTACGGTATCATTTTTTGCGGTGATGCCGTAAATTCGGAGGTCGGAAAGGTCAGCCTTTGCTTTTCCAAAAATGCCACTTGGCAGGCTAATTTGTTGCCATTCTCGCTTGCTATTGGCGATTTTTCGTCGATAATTGCAGTTTTTCATTTGCGCGAAAGCGGAAAAACTGCAAATAGACAGGAAAAAGAGTATCAATGCGTTATTTCGCTTCATCGTCGGTGATAAGGTGTTTGTATTTGTTGTAAAGGAAAGAAATAATGAGCAATAAAAGGCCAAGCGACACGAAAACAACGGTTTTAGCGATAGTATTTAGGCTTGCAATATCGTAGAAAAATAATTTTAGCAGCGTTATCGCAAATAAAATAATTGCGCTAAGACGCAAATACTGTTTGCCCTGCCAGATGCCGAGCGCAATTAAAGCAAGCGCGTAAATGCCCCAAAATATGCTTAAACCAAGTTTGTCGGACTGCGTGACGTGTAGCAAGTTCAGAATATTGAGCAACTCGCTGCTTGCCACACATAAAATTGCCCCGTACATAATCAACTCGAAGGCAATAAGGTAATTAAACTGATGCGGTTTTGTAAACTCTTGTCGTATATATTGGTAGGTTGCCACAAAGGTAGAAGCCGCAAAAATATACGAAATGTAGCGAATAATAATATAAATACCGCCTTTTATTTGGTATTTTTCGATTTCGGTGCTTAAATAACTGTCGCGGAGTTCGTGAAAGGCAATTAGCCCGAGCGAGATAAACACGCCTAATACAATCAAATTCCCGTAGATATTCAAGGTGCTTAGAAGGCGATTTTGCAACTTTTTGATGTTGAAAAACGACAGGGCGGTCAGAAAAAACAAGGTGTAATTGAGTTGCCAAATAAAATTGAATTGCTGATAATCAGCCAACCAATGTTCAAAACCGCCAGCCATTTCTAAGCTATGAGATTTCCCACGCCAGTAACCGTTTATTTCAAATTTGAAAATAAAGTAGAGCGAGCCGATGAAAATGCAGGGAAGGAGAAACTGCATGAGCTTCGCAACTTGGGTGTTAGCGGAAGCAGTATTGACGGAAGTCGCATAGCGTTTGTCTTGATTTATGAAGGTAATAAACCCAAAAATAGCGGTGAATATTGCGCCATTTATAAAATTTCCGTTTAAAATAGGCGTGAATTTGTTGTCTATATAGAAGGTTGACCAGTCTTGCACTTGGCTAAAAAAGGCTAAAAATACAAGAATATAGGCTAATTTTTCATAAATTGCGACGGCTTTTGTTCGCCCAATCCAGAAGAGTATAGCGGCTTCGGCAGCCCACAAAAGCGAAACCCAGTTGCCGTTTAGTTGTACGGGTATTGCGATAGTGATGAACGTTAATACCAAGCCAATTATCAAGTAAAAGAGCGACGGGTCGGCTATTTTTTTGCGATTGATGAGGTGGCTTACGCCAAAATGTAGCGCGGCATTGCACAGTGTAAACAAGCCCAAAAGCTCATTTCCCGTATGATTTTCGCTCAAAGCGTCGCAGGAAATGCCGTAAAAAATAAAGGAATTAGTTATCAATAAAATACTGTCGCTACTTACAAATTGCTCTTTTTGCAAGAGTTTGTAGGCTAAAAAGATACCATAAAATGTTAAAAAGAAAATGGGTAAAAATAGCATGACAGTAGTGAAATGCACGGCACTATAACTATCGAAATACCATGCGCCAACAATCAACCAAGTAAGCGAAAAGGCAGCGTAATACAATGATTTCCAGTACTTTCTAAAGGCTATTATCAGAATACCGAGGTTGATAATACTCATATAAGCGAATAAAGCACCTGCATTATTCGAGCCGTCGCTCAATAAAAACGGTACGGTATATGCACCGACTAAACCGAAATGTGCGATAATCACTTTGTCGTAATGTATGGCGGCAAAAACGGTAAAACCTGTGAAAAGAGTCATCATGGCAAAGGCTACTAACTGCGGCAGCAAGCCATAAAAACTATACGCCGAAAACGTGATAAAGTAGAATATTGCCATCGCGCCGCCGACCAAAACGGCACTGTAATTTTCATAATTTCCTTTGAGTTTCATACCTACGCCTAACAGCCCTACGCCCATCAGATAGCCTAAAATAATGCGCGTAAGCGGGCTGATTAAGTCGTGTTCGATGGAGTATTTCGCGCCTATCGCCACGCCGATAACTGTAATAATAATGCCAATTTTATTTATCAAGTTTTCGCCAATAAACTTCTCCCATTCCGATTTTTTTAGGGGCGTGTTTGGTGTAGCTGTACTTGGCGGTCTTGGCAAATTTGTGTGCAGCGGCGGCGTGTGCAGCGGCGGTGTAGCAACAACGGCTTGCGGCGGTGTGCTTTTGGCAAATAGGGGGCTTCCCGTTTGGTTTTCTTGTTTATTTGGGTTTAAAGCGAGTATAGCATGGCGCAAAGTGTCTATTTCTTGGGCAAAAACGCCTTGTTTTTTCTCTAAAACGGCTAATTGCGCAAGCAATTGATTGATTTTTTCTTGATTATCGTCCATATTTTTTATTTTTTTGTAAAACGTATTCGCAAAGGTACAATCTATTTTTAAATTTTTTACCTTTCTGTCAAGCAATTAAAATTTTTGAAAAAAATCAACAACGTAAATCGCCTTTTTTTCACTTGAAAAACCTGTTTTTTTGAAAGCAATTGCTTTTTTGAACTCTTTTTTTCGCTAAAAAACCGCAAAAAAGCCTTATCTTTGCGCTTTTATTCCCTTTTGGTTGATAGGTTGAAAAGTTAAGTCGATTTTAAATCGAAACACCTAAGACACCTAAGACCACCTAAGCCTATTTTTTTATAGTATTCAATTCACAAAATCTTAGGTAATCTTCTTATGCGTTCCTTATGTAGTTCAAAATAGCTGCTTATATGTTTTAATC
>JBEEMU010000605.1:0-2900 GCA_041192485.1 Bacteroidota bacterium
ATGCGGTAGGGCTGTTTTCCAAGTAGTTTTGCCAAAAATAGCGCGTAAAAGTGAAAAAATACCGAATACAACCGACGATAAAGCCAGCAAAATGGCAAAAATTAGAGTTACGCGCTTAAAAATTGCCCAAAAATTAGAGGTTTTTTCGAAATAACTACCGCCTATTAATAGCACATTTTCACCATCATCATTTTTTGTAAAACAAATCATCGGCGTATTGCTGCCGCGCCAAGCAAAAGTCATGTCGGAGGTTTGTATGAGTTCGGAGGCTTCACCGAGAAACGGTTTGAAGTATAATTTGTTGCTTTCGAGGTATATTTCGGGGGCATTTTGTAACTTATCGGCAAAGCCAGAAATTGCGTTTCTAGGGCTTTCAAATTGGTAGCGTCCCAAAAACGGGGCTATCTTTTGGGGGTCAATCGCTCGCGCAACTAAGGGTTTATTTGGCAGGTTTCGCTCTAAATACTCGACTATTAAGCCTTCAATTTTGGCATTATTATTATTGCAATTTGAGGCAAGTACATAGCCGATGCCTAATTCGCGATTGTATTTACAGCCCGAAAAACAAGTCCCAGTCAGTCCGTTATGCCCTCTGAACGGGTATTTTGCGGTATTGCAAAAATCAATTTCATTACCCAGCCCGTAGCCATTTTTTTGCCCACATTTTGCGGAAAGCGAACTATGCGATGTTTCTATTTCGGCAATCGTATTCAACGGAAAAATCGGGCTGCCGTTTCGTAAAAACAACTGCAATAATTGCAGCATATCGGCGGACGACGACCATAACGCGCCCTGTGCGCCACTCAATAACGTCACTGATTTGACAGGAACGGCTTGCCCGCTTTTTACAATATATTCGGTTACGTCTTCTTGAGGGTATTTACTGTTCAAATTGAAATTAGAATGAAGCATACCTATCTGGCTCATGATGTTTTCTTGCAAATACACATTATACGGTGTGCCCGTTATTTTTTCAATCAAATAGCCGAGTATCGCATAATTTGGGTTCGAATAAGCAAACCTTTCGCTCGGTTTCCAGCGGCAAATCATCGAGTTTTTATGCACTAACATTTGCTCGAAACTTGTGTTTTCTTTGGCATCGGCGGCGTACATTCGGTTGAGTTTTATATCGTCGAAGCCGCTTGTATGTTCCAATAAATTGACGATTCGAAGGGGATTTGTGGCTTCCCAGTTATTTTGAAAAGCCAATTCGGGTGCAATTTTTTTTAGCTCGTCATCGAGCTTTAATTTGCCTTCATTCACGAGTTTCATTGCGCCAAGTGACACCAACATTTTAGTAATCGACCCCATTCTAAATAGCGTATTTTCATCAACCCTGCGTTTTATGGCTATATTCGCATAGCCAAAACCACCCGAAAAAAGCACCGAATCGCGGGTTGTGATGCCGAGCATCAAGCCTATAATATGCTCTTGCTGCATCAACCGCTCAATAGAATCGGTAAGTTGTTGAATCGTGTTTATTGGCTTTACACTGTTTATTGTCTTTTGCGCAAGGGCAATATTTGCAAAAAGAAAAAAAACGAACGTGAAAATGGTTTTTTTCATAAATTTAAGACAAAAAAGAATACAGGCAAAATTGCATTTTATTGCCGTGAACGTGCTACATACACGAGTAAACCAAGCAAGTTATCATTTGCTCATTCCATACGGCATAAAACTGCACAACCGCGCTACCGACATTTCTGGGCTGCGATGCTCTTGAAATTCCAAACTATATTCGGCGTGTTTTTCGTATTCGGCGGTGCGGAAATCGAGCAAATTCGCATAGCAGCGCATATAACTTGCGGTGCGAGTTTCGTTTGGTAGCGGCGCATACAGCCCGTTCCAAATGATAGACCGCCCCTCTTTTAGGTAAGTCGCCGCAAATTGATTGGCTAAGGTTTTATCGGCTTTTAGGTAAATAATCGTGGTTAGTTGCCGCAATTGCTGCCAATATCCTAGCGGCGAGTAAACCAAACTGCCACCCGAATCGACGACAATGGGCGTGTTTGGCGGCTGTTTTTCTAAATAAAGCAAGGTTTCTTTGAATATTTCGGCTTCTGTTTGCACAAATAAGGCTTCGCGGGCGGCAAAACTGGGGCTGTCGGGAAAGCCGAGCCATTCGTTCATCAGCGCCGTTGTGGCAAATGAATGGCTGGTTTTTTGCTCTAAACGCTGCCCGATGCGTGCGTCTAAATCGATATGCTCGAAGCCGATTGCTGCTAAGTGCGCCGACCAATAGCTTTTGCCCACACTCGCCATTCCGATTAAGGTAATTATCATGGTCTGATTTGGTTTATTTTTTATAAAGTTTATCTTTCATTCCTAAAAAGTAGCTTTCATAATACTTGTAGGAAAGGTTTGCCACTAAAATAGTGCCTCCTAACTCTGCCATATAATACAGTATCGGGAAATTAGTAATGAGGTGCATTAGTGCGGTTGATTTTTCTAAGGCAAGCCGTAAAATATACGAAACGTAGGCATGATACACATAAATTCCGAAACTAATAGTACCAAGATAGGAAAAAGGCGTTGCTTCTATATTAAAAAGCCTGTTTTCTTTATTGATTGCGATGAGAATAAGAAAACAAAAGAGGACTGATGAAATGATGTGGAAATGGTCTAATTGCTTTTTGTCGATAAAAAGAACGATAAAAGTGAGCAGCCATATCAAGAGCTGGAAAGCCTTATTTCTGATGGTTTTGAATATCCAACTGCTCTCTTTGCTTATATAAATGGTTTGCGCACACAAGGCACCGAGCCACATATTGTGAAATTTGAGCATATACACAAAGCGAACGCCTGTTTCGCTCATGGCTATAAAGTGCCAGTCGACGGCAGCATAAAAAGCTGAAAAAAGAATTAATAGGCCTGCTATTTTGAGTGTCGAGTATTTTCCT
>JBEEMU010000606.1:0-3093 GCA_041192485.1 Bacteroidota bacterium
GAATCCAATACTGGCTGCTTACCGTAGCGGGCAGGTTAGCCAAATCAATAATTAGCACTCCCATAGCCTCGCGGCCATCGGTTACACAGTACGCATAGTGGCTATAAATAGCAATTTCGCGCCACGTTGTACCCACGCCGCCTGCAATGTAAGCCACTTGATTGGGCGCGGCAGCATTCGACACATCTACAATGGCAATGCCTTTATGCGTTCCAACAACCGCATACTCCGTTCCGCTTGGCGCAACATAGCCTTCTACATCATTGCAGACGATATTATAATTCCCATCAAAGCCACCATAAGCAGCCATTGGAAGATGTCCGGCAAATTGTAAGCTCGGATTGGTTTGCGCCCCGCTTTTCGCACTGTATAAAAACAGTGCAAAAAGCAAAGAAATGATTAATTTTGTTTTCATAAGAAATAAATAATAATAATAATGATAATAATAATAAACGGTATAAATAAGATAAAAATTTTAATAGGTATAAATTTAATAAAAAAAACACCTACTTTTGCCCTAAAATAGTTTAAATAGTAAAAAATGAATAGTTATAAAAGCTTAAAAGGCATATTTATTTTAGGTTTAGTCTGCCTTTTTATTACCTGTAAGGATAAAAAACAAGCACTCTCATCGGGCGAATACTCGCATGGGCTTCACCTAAGCACCCGTGAAGATGCTACTTTTTACGCGTGGTTTTCGGCGGATAGTATTGCGGATAGTTCGCATATTGCCATGCTTTGCGTGCCATGTTTTCCTACTGCAAATATTGCTTTTTGGCAACCCCCGTTCGACAAACAGCCCGTATTTGGCCTATTGCAGCATCTTGGCGCGGATAGTTTTAGCCTAAAAGCCGACGAACTTGTCAATCAGTCGACGCAAGCAAAGGCTTTAAAAAAAGGAATGGTTTTCAGTTTGCAAAAAGCAAGACCCGACTGGCAACATTTCTACTATTGGCTGCCAACCGACACGGCTTATATCTATAAAGAGCCTCGCCTTTCGGCAAATAAAATGCGTGTTTCGACCAAAACACGCCTATATTCCGACAGTTTGCAAGGCGAATGGGTACGATTGCAGACCGACAGCGGCGCGTATTGGCTTCCTCGAAATATTGTGTATTAAAAAAGGCTAAATTTCACCTTCTACCACATTATTATAAATAGTCGCTAAGGCAAAAGCAAGATGGTTTCGCGTTTCGGAGGGCATAATATTGCTATCATAATGGGTCAAATCCGCTAAATACGAGAATAAAAAACGGGGTTGATGCGCATTTCCATAGATAGGAGGTGTCTTTTCAGTAAATTTATTACAGCCTATTTTTATACATAAGGTAGGAATAGTGCTATTTTTGAGGGCATTTTCTATTGTAAGAAGAGGATTTTCTGCATTTTCAAGTATTTCAAGAGAAAAAGCGATACTATTTTGTATAAATAATAAACTGCGATGTTGTTGATTGCATCTGCGCACAAAATCGGCGAGCTTCACCACTTCTTCCTTGCCTATCGGGGCGTTATTTGCAAGGATACCTATCGGAAACCCGTGAATATTAGCAAAACCTGCAACCATTTTTTTACCAAAACCTGCCTTATATTCCGTAAATTCAGACCTGTCGACAAGTCGAACCATCAATTCGCGTATATCAAACAAGCCTTTACCAAGTCCGAACTGCATACCTTGCAAGTCTTTAATAGGGTGTAAAGGCGCAATGTCCGTCGGAATTAGGATAGGGGAGAAGGTATGATTATCAGAGAAGCTATCTACTACCTCGCGGATAATCCGCAGGGCATCTAACTCGTTTTCCGCCAGGTAATCGGCTTTGTATTTGAGCGCATCGGGCAGTCTATTTTTTATAAAAATAGTATAATCCAAGGCACTTGCCTGTTGTAAAAGCGGCAAAACAGCTTCATTTAAAACTAAATTAATGCCAGAAACGGTCTGTTCAAGGGGACTTTCAGTTGTTTTAGTCGGAATAACAGACTCTTCATTGCTCTCTAATAACTGCACAAGCGGCAATCGGTTCTCTATGGCAATACGCTTTAACCGCAAGCTCTTTACTTGCGTATTTTCATCGAATAGGTTTGTTTTTAAGGTACCAATATTCGCCGAAATTAAGCATAGTTTTCCACTAACTAGGCCTATTCCTGCCACTAATTTAATGCCTTCTTTTTCCATGTTAAGCGTATAACCCAGCTTCGGCATAAGCTCCAAAAAAGGACTGTCTTGGTCTAAAAGCAATTCAATGCGTTCGCGCCCTGTGAGCCGCCCCTGTTTCCGTGCTGTAGCCAATTGTTTTTCTTTGCCCTGTTCCTGCGCATTTTTTAAGAGTGTCTTTATTGCCAGTTCTAGGAGTTGCATGTTTTTTTTAGCTTCCAAATAATCAGAAGCGGTCGTGTCTAATTGCGTTTTTAATGCTTGCATCTTTTTAATTATTATTTTTTTGGTATGTCAAAGTCTGTTTTTATTATTTTAAGACTTTTAATCGGGGCGGTATAAACACCATTTTTTATTAAATAGCATTTTAAATAAGCAGGATAACGCACCTCGACATCGAAAGAGTCATTTGTAATAAGTTTTAGAAACATTTTTTTTTGTTCATAGTTTGGATAAGATTGCAGCAAGGTCGTCAAAGGATGTTGATAGTTGTGTTCGTTCATCGGCAACCACACGGCATATAATTGGTCGTGTAAAAATAAGCGTTGCGCAATAGGCAAATCTGAAAATCGGATAGTGTCGCGTTCGTTGATAAGGATATTTACCATTTTTTGCTGCCATTTCATCGTGCTACCACCTGCAAAAAAGTTCCAAGCGAAGAATGGTGTCACTACTTTCTTTCCAAAACTACAAATAACGGTTCCTACGATAAAAAATGAAACCGCAAAACTTGCAAACTTGCTTTCGCGGTATAAACGGAAAAGGTACATGAGTTTAAAATATGCTTATAAATTGTTTTTAGATAGTATGTTTACCATATATTATAGATAAAAATCGTGTGAGGATAGTATGTTTACCATATATTATAGATAAAAATCGTGTGAGGATAGTATGTTCACCATGTATTATAGATAAAAATCGTGTGAGGATAGTATGTTCATCAT
>JBEEMU010000607.1:0-2615 GCA_041192485.1 Bacteroidota bacterium
TTGATGCAGTCGTCGCAGCGAAGCACCATACTGGCTACCAAACCGAGCAGCTCCTTTGTTTTTACATCGAGTGCGCCTTCGGCATAAGTTGTTTTGTCTAAGGCGAAAAAACGCTTAAGCATGAGGTTGTTTTGCCCCATCAAGCGCTCGTTCATTTTAGCGCGATAGTCATTAAATTCAGTTACTTGCGACATTGATTTTTAGTCTAATTTTTTATTGTGAATTGTGAAAAACCTACTTATCTATTTAGGTCTGTGGTTTAAAACGAAGTTTAAACACCTCCTGCACCCTCTTTTAAACTCCGCTCTGTGAACCTCTGCAAACCCCTGCGTTTAAAAACCCTCTCCGCGTTTTAAGCCAAAAACCGCCTAAACAGTTACAAAGCTTCTTTCTAAAAACGATATTTTGAATAAAATAGTTTAAATTTTGAGTAAAAATAGTCAAAAATTGCTGATGAACAGGTGGGATTTGGTGGAAGCATCAAATAGTAGGTAAATTGCTTCTTTTTTTTGAACCACATAAGGTGTACAAGTTTTTAGCACCTACAACTTATGTGTTTCTTAGTGTGGTTTAAAAATCAACTGAAAAAGATAAAAAGCAGCGTTCTCACCTGAAAAATTAGTAGGAGGAAAATTGAAATTAAAATTAAAAATCTGCGACAAATCCTTCAAATACGTATTCCAAAAACCTATTTTTTAGGCGACCTGCTTTCCTCCATTTCTATCATGCGCAAACTATTTCGACTTTTTTTACAAAAACTACCCGCTCGCCATCGCGAAATAGACACCAATTTGCATTTGCTTAGTCAAAGCGAATTAGCTGCGATTTACTGGACGCAATGGACGAGCGTTTTGGTGGCAACCTTGCTTTCGGTTCTTGGTTTTGTCGCGCTTTACCTTCCTTTTTATCAATTTCCAGAATGGTTCCAAACCATAGAACTCAGGGTGCCTTACTACGGCGTTTACGCGCTGCCTTGGGTGTTCAATTTGTATAGCCTTATATTGATGGTTGCTGAAATTTATACCCTAACGATGCTTCATATTTACACGGTTTACCGCTTGGCTTGCATCACAGGCTATTTAACAGCCGACGATTTGCGCGACGATTTGAACGGTGATGCTCTGCGTTTAACAACCGTTTTAGATGTTGGTTTGGAGGTGAAAAACAAAGCGCAAATAGAATATGGCATCGACCCGTTTCAGGGAATGTCGGTCAGCGTCATATTTTTAGCCAATTCATTACTTCGCTTGCGCGGCTTATTAAGCAGTATCGTCATAAAATGGGTCGTCGGACGCTGGTTAGGCTTGTCCACGCTTCGCGCAATTATGGATTTTTCGGTCATGCCGCTCTATATGCTCCTCAACGGCTACGGAACCTACCTGCTTTTGCGCGAAGCTCGCGTAGTCATCATGGGCCAACACCTCATAGAGCGCGTCCTGCAAGCTATTGATTTTCCCTTTTTTAAAAACAATTACCACGCCGATTACCTTTCGGAAATACTCTACGACACGCTTCAATTTGTAGCGGTTCAAAAGCGCGATTACCATTCGAATCACTATATTTTAGCAAAACTTTTATTAGAAAAATTTGATATTCAGCCGCGTAAAACGCATATTTTACGCGAAAACTACTTGGAAATTCTCGAAAAATCGCCCGAAAGATTGCGCAACCTCTGTATTTTAATCCTGCATTTAGGGTTTTTGTTAGACGGCAGTTTCTCGTTTCGCGAAAAAGCAAAAGTGGTAAATATGCACCGACGCGGCATTATTACCGAAAATGTAGCCGACGTTTCAAGCTATCTGCGCAGCTTTTTGCGCGGCGAAGGCATGACAGGGTTGATAGAAAAATATATTAAAATACATCACACTTAAAATACGATGCCATGTTCCCACTTTCCACACGCCGAATTATCTTTTATGCCGTTATACTCGCCATTTTAGGCGGAACCTTATGGTTTTTTAGCGACATCGTTTCCTACGTTCTTATTGCGTGGGTGCTGTCGCTATTAGGCCGCCCCTTAGTGCGCGTTTACCGACCTATCGGCTACCGTGCGTGGCGGATAGGCGATTCGGCCGCAACCGTACTCACGCTACTCACCATGATTGGCTTTATTGCAGGTATTGCGAGCGCCGTCATACCCGAAATCATGGAGCAAGCCCATAATTTATCGGAAGTAAATTATGCCAAAATAGCCAAAACACTCGAAAAACCGCTGAATAGCGTGGCTCAACAACTGCGCTATGGCGGCTGGATTCCACGCGGGCGAACCTCTGCACTTAGTAGTTTGCAACAGCGATTATTAGACGAATTTGAACCTTCGCAGCTAACCTATTTTATTAGCAATGCGTTCGGTACGGTCAGCGAATTGGTCATTGCTATCGGCATCGTCATGTTTATTTTATTTTTCTTTTTAAAAGACGAAAACCTCTTTACCAATGCCCTAAAAGGGTTTGTGCCTGCCACGCACGAAGACAAAGTAGAAAGCATTGTTACCGACACGTCAAAAATGCTGCAACGCTACGTCTTTGGCTTATTGATACAACTAACCGTTTTTGCCACGCTTGTTGGCGGCGGATTATGGATTTTGGGCGTTCCGAACGCCTTATTGATTGGTT
>JBEEMU010000608.1:0-9158 GCA_041192485.1 Bacteroidota bacterium
CGTTTTTCAAAATCAATTGTTTTTCCTATAATAACTGTACCATTTTGCCCAATAAAATCGATATGCATGGCAACTGGGAGGGTAGGTAATAATGTTGGTTTTAAGGTATAATCAATGTTTACACGCTCTTTTATATTTTGGTAAAAAATATGTTTTGTACCATTTTCAATCACATTTATACTTTGTGGTGCAATAAGGCAAGAGTGCTGAGATTGCCTAAACGTAGGCGGCTCTTCCGACAATAAATTTCTATATAAGGCATCTAAAACTATTGCTATTTAGCGGTAATAATACATCAACGGGTTTTGAGAAACTGAGTAAGTTGGTATTGTAAGTAGCCCAATATTCCAAGGTTGCTTTATCGTAAATCGTTACCTTCTTACTTACGCCATAAGCGTTTTGCATCTCAAAATCATGAGTTAAATTATCGATATCTGTTTTCAATTTGTGTTGAATAGATGCAGGAAAAAGCGTTAAGCCTACATTTATTTTACGTTGCGACACGCGCAACAAGGCAGTTTGCCCATCTGTGAGTAAGCAGCCAAAAGCAATACGGTCTTGAATTGCATGATTCAAAACTAAGTATAAAATTGAATAAGAAACTGGTTGCATTTTTTTGATTTAAATTGATGAATCGATGTAGTTTTTAAACGCCTGTCCTCTATTCATTGCCAAAAGCGTATTTACACACATAACTATTTCCATCGTCACACTGCACCAAAACGGGTGGAAATTATTTTTGACTATCAATTATCTGGTCTTTTAGCATTAAAATATGTTTGGCAAAAGCAGTAGTAAGCGTATCAATATTTTCAAAAATAGCATCATAATCGGTAATATTTAGGGCTAAATGCGCTTTTTTGATAAGAGTTTCACTCGTTTTTTCTATATGAAGATGTGGGCTTCGCTTGTAATTGTGGTGGGTTTCGTCTGTGTCGTTAGGGTCACAGTGCAGTAAAATATACTCGTTATCATCACTGTCATACAAATGAAAGTACATTTTTTCTAACTCGTATTCTTTTGTACTTTCTACTTGTTTCCAAATTTCATAATAGGAAGCAATAAAATTTTGACTATAAGTAGAAAAACGAGTTTCTCGCAATTCAGTTTCTTGAAATTCGTCTATTGTTATCACTCTTGTTCTATCATCTGAAGTTTGAAAAAATTTGGCTTGTAGAGTAGTACTACACAAAATAGGGCGTAAAACTGTGTTGGTTACAGTTTTACGCCTTTTCTCAAAATCCTGTACGTTGATACGTATATGTTTAATTGGAGTATCTTTAATAGGCATTCCGTTCAAAAAAATCTATTTCCGTGTCCGAAAGATTATAAAGTTGATAAGCAAGTAATTGGATTTTACGCTCAATGTCACGCTGTTCGTTTGCTTTTGCGGCTATTCTTTGTTTTACTAATTCTACCATAAGTCGTGTGCTATTTGAGTCATTTTGCGGGTCAGGGATAAACGTTTTCTCAATGACCTTTGCTTGCATTTTACTGTATCCCCCGCGCAACTTATGTGTAATTGAGGTTAAATACCAAAAATATGGGGCACTATTCAAAATTCCTAATAAATAATAAAGTAAATCCGTATCATCTCTATAAGTTCTATTTAATACCAAATATGGTGAGTGACTAACGAGGATATCCCCTGTCACATCTATAGCAAATTTGGGCGAGATACATAATTCAGGAACAACAATTTTTGATAAACACATTGTATCAGGTGAACCTAAACCTGCTGGATTCCATTTAGTATTATTACTCCCTATAATTGCCCATAAATTTGAATATTGTGTTCTCATTTCCATTTCTGTAATTCTTACGCCTTCAATTATAGGATAAAATGCTGATTTTGTTTTTTCTTTTGGAATTGTAAAAGGCTGCATTTCTCTATCTGGAAGTAGTTTCCTAAGCAATACTTGCTCGGCAAGAGGAATGTCCTTTACTCTGCGAGTTACTTCCTCTATAAATAATGGGTCATTATCTGATTTGTAGCCAAAGTGCGCTGTTATAAACCTATTTATCGGCGATGCATTTTCAATTTTCTGTTCTATTGAGATTGCATCTTTTGCCAAAACGCGCCAATTAGTATTTTTTTTGAATATATTATTATATTCGTATATTTCTATTTTTTTATCACTATACGCTTGTTTACGCAAGACATAGTTTAAGGCTTCTCCTACTTTGCTTCGGCATTTCATCAACCACATTGATTTATCGTAAGTCTGTTTTTGTACAATTAGCAAAATATTATAAACCCCAACACCTTCAAATACATTGATTAAAGATAAATCGGCTACTAATTTCACTGTACCATTTTGTAATAAATAATCACGTACTTTTTGCGCATTTTCTGCAATTAAAAAATTATGTGGCAATATAAAAAGCCCATAACCATTAGGCTTGAGTGTATCAAACGTTTGCTTAATAAAAGCAAGGTACAAATCAACACTTTTTTTATCCAAACCTCCTAATGCTGCTCTCACGTCCTCTCTTTCTTTTTCATTCATTACATTATTATTCACATACGGCGGGTTTGAAATTACAGCATCATAAGTTTCCTTTTGGTCTGACAGTAGTAAAAGCGAATTGCCCTGTTGTATATCTAATGCGGTAGGTAACGAATTTGCAAACAAATAATACAGCAAAGATAAAGATAGGCGCGTCGCTAAACACGCATTTTCATCTTTATCAATACCTGTTACATTATCAAAAAGTGCAAGAATGGTATCGTTGTCATTATAATTTGTGCTGACGATTTGCTCTATTTGTAATTCCAATAAAGTCCGTAAAAATATACCTGAACCAACCGATGGTTCTAAGGTTTTTATGGTTTTAAACTTGCTTGGTGCGATATTTTCTTGTAAGTATTTTGCAAAAAAACGCGCAATATATTCGGGTGTGTAGTAAGTTCCTGTTGTTTTATTATTATTTTTTTCCTGTGCCAAAGGACTAAAAAGGGCGTTTTGCGCTGCAACTGGAACACTCAATATGGCGACATATTTTTCGTAAATACGGCTAAGTGCGTGTTTAGTCATTACAGAAAAATCATACTCAAATTTATTATTATCATTTTCATAAAACGCAGTAAACAAGCGACGAACATCTTCATTGTCCAAATTATCAAATTGTGCTAAAAGATTTTTATCTAATAAAAATTCGGGTACACTAACGCCTAATTTATCTTCTAAAATAGTAATAAGGGTAGTTAGTTTTTGATTTTCGGCAATGCTACTTAATAATATTTTATCTTGTTTTGATAATTCACCTTTACGTTTTTTGTTATCTTCTATAGAGCGAAACAAAATAATACAATTAAAAAGTGTAGATAATGAACTACTTGAAACGTCATTATTAAGTGCGTCACTAATCCAGGTTTTCCATTTACGAATAGTATCCATCAAAACATCGTCTAAGGCTTTAATATTAGCATTCGGACGCTTCGCTATAATCTCTTCAAACATTCGCACTTGCATTGAGTTCTCTTCATTATCTACCTCTATCCGTTTTCTATCAACTTCAGGTTTATCGTTTAATACATAATAATAAGTAATATAACGACTATCAATTGTGATATGCCAATTCACTAAGTTATTATAGGATAAATTAAGTAATTGCTTTCTTTCTGTATGATTTAAATCTTCATCTCGTTTATTTAAAAAAGAGATAATCGCAGCATTTTCCAAACCATGCTCTACCACTAAATGACCATTAACTGGTTCGCTCTGTAAAGATTGAAAATAATAACTTGGATTCCAGCCTAGTTGTTTTGCAAAAGCATACACGTCCGCTTTCATCTCCCCTTGTTGTTGAGAAGATGTTAGATTTTGATATAATTTTGCAATAGAAGTCATACTAATATGTGATTTGTTTTGTTTATTAAGTAGGCAAACACAAAATAATGTCCGATTATAATACACAAAAAGCCTACTATTTATAAGGATTTTCATTTTTCAAACTCGGACATTATTTAATACAGACTACTTAAAGCGCAAAGATACAAAACATTTTGTTTTTTTTGTATTGTTTTTTAATATTCATATTAAATGTTTCCGCCTGATAAAAAAGATAATGGGTATTATTAAGCATTTCCACCGCCTAAAACAAATTCGCCCAGCTCACTTTTTTCGCGATATACGCCTCTACGTCCTCTATTTTCAGGCGGATTTGCGCTAAGGTGTCGCGGTCGCGCAAGGTAACGGTGCCGTCTTCGAGGGTTTCGAAGTCTATGGTAACGCAGAACGGCGTACCGATTGCGTCTTGCCGGCGGTAGCGGCGGCCTATCGCGTCTTTTTCGTCGTATTGACACTGAAACGATACTTTCAATTTATTGAAAATAGCGGTTGCTTTCGTGGTCAGTTCTTCTTTGTTTTTTAATAAAGGTAAAATCGCTACTTTGATAGGTGCGAGCGCGGGGTGCAGTTTCAGCACGGTGCGCACCGAGTCTTTGCCATCGGCATCAGGCACGGTTTCGTCTTGCAAGGCGGTAGAAAGCATCGCCAGAAACATACGGTCGGCCCCGATAGATGTTTCCAAGACATACGGAACGTAAGACTCGTTGAGTTCGGGGTCGAAATAAGTGAGTTTTTTGCCCGAATGTTCTTGGTGCGCCTTCAAATCGAAGTCGGTGCGCGAGTGAATGCCCTCTAACTCTTTCATACCAAACGGAAACTCGAACTGAATATCGACGGCGGCATCGGCGTAATGCGCTACTTTATCGTGGTCTTTGAAGCGGAGTTTTTCGGCAGGTGTGCCGAGTGCCAAATGCCATTTCATGCGGTGTTCTTTCCAGTACGCATACCATTGCATTTGCGTTCCGGGGCGAATGAAGAATTGCATTTCCATCTGCTCAAACTCGCGCATACGGAAAATGAATTGACGCGCCACAATTTCGTTGCGAAATGCTTTGCCAATTTGCGCAATGCCGAACGGTATTTTCTGCCGCGACGATTTCTGCACATTCAAAAAATTAACAAAAATGCCTTGTGCGGTTTCGGGGCGCAGGTAGAGTTTTTCGTCGCTTCCGCCTGCCGCGCCGCCCATTTGCGTGCTAAACATGAGGTTAAACTGGCGCACCTCCGTCCAGTTTTTCGAGCCGCTAATTTCGCAAACGATGCCGAGTTCCTCGATGAGTGCTTTAATATCGGCGAGGTTTTCGTCTTCCAAGCCTTTCGCCAGACGCAATTCCACGTTTCGGGCTTCCGCCAAATACGTTTTCACGCGCTCGTTCGTGGTTTTATATTGTTCTTCGTCGAAGGTGTCGCCGAACCGCGCACGCGCTTTATCTATTTCCTTTTGCGCTTTTTGGCGTTGTTTTTCGGCATAATCTTCTATGAGTACATCGGCGCGATAGCGTTTTTTACTGTCTTTGTTATCTATGAGCGGGTCGTTGAATGCGTCGACGTGGCCGCTTGCCTTCCAAGTAGTCGGGTGCATAAATATCGATGCGTCGATGCCTACGATGTTTTCGTGCATTTGCACCATGCTTTTCCACCAATATTCTTTGATATTGTTTTTGAGTAAAACGCCATACACGCCGTAATCATAGACGGCACTCAATCCGTCATAAATTTCGGACGATTGATACACAAAGCCATATTCTTTAGCGTGTGCGGTTACTTTTTTGAATTGGTCGTCGCCAGAAATAGCAGCCATATTTTTTTGTTATGATTTTTTTAAATTAATGTAAAAAAGTAATAATCGCCTCGCCATTTTTGGCGGCTTCGGCATAAATTTCCTGCACTTTTTGGAAATAAACCGCCAAAAAATCGAAAGCGAGTTCATTATCAGCCCAAATATTCGGGTAAACGTCCTTTCGAGTCATTTCGTCGGGCGAAAACCGCGCTTTCAAATCGCTTGGCGCAATGCCTGCAAGTTTTTGGTGCAGCTCGGCAACTTCCTGCGGCGTTGAAAACATAGCGGGGCCGTAACCCAATTCCTGCGTCGGGTCTAAGGTTTGTTTACCAAAAATAACGGGCGTAAGTTCGTGAACTGAATTGTAGGAATTTTCGCCTGTTAGCAAAAACAAAATGCCTTCCCACGCCTTGTCGATGTCGGTTAGCTTCGGGTTTGGCTTCTCGTCGTTATAGACTTCGGCAGCTAAAAGGGAGCTATCGGTAAGATAGGTTTCGAGTTCGGCAGGCGTTACTCGAAACAGGTTGAGAATCATGCTCATTATATTCGTAATTAAAATATTAAAGGGCAAAGGTACGGCTTTTCCCGCAACTATTTTACTACTAAATATAAGTAGTAATGTATAAATAAACGTTGCGTTTTAGTTGGCGTGAACGCCCGTAAGGAACGAGCAAATCTCAACTTGTACAGGTTTGAGGTGCGGTAGCACCGTAGCATTTGTAGCAAAAAAATAACGGCACATTCGGTAAGGCGCAGTAGTAAGGCGCAGTAGTAAGGCGCAGTAGTAAGGTGCAGTAGTAAGGTGCAGTAGTAAGGTGCAGTAGTAAGGTGCAGTAGCACCTTAGGATTATAAACCTGTCCAAGTTGTCTTTCACACGTTCATAAGGCGCTGCGTTGAACTCAAAATTTGCCTTGCTTCACGCCAAAATCATTCGCAAAACCTGCTCAAGTCATCATTTACACGTTCCTTACGCCCGAAAATGCAAAAAAACTTGCACACTCTACCGCAATAGAATGTGCAAGTTTTTTTTTGCTTAATTTGAAGAAAATAAAACAGTCTCCAACCCTTAAAAGGGCTTACAGCTACCGTTTATTCTACCAAGCGCGAGAGGGCTTGCGTGAGTTTTTGGCGCATGGCGTAAGACGCGCCATTATAGTTATTTACAATCATTGAAAAAGCAACCGTTCTGCCGTCGGCGAGCGGTGCATAGCCCGTGTAGCTCAAAATTCGCGTAAGCGTACCTGTTTTTGCATGAATACGCCCGTAACCGCTCATACCTTGAAAATATTTCTCTAAGGTGCCCGAAACGCCTGCTAATGGTAATGATTCGTAGAATGAATCTTTTATTTTGGGGTCATTATTTATTAAAATCAGCATTTTAGCAAAGGTGTAGGGGCTTACATAATTATTATAAGAAAGCCCCGAACCGTCTTGAATAGACGAGCCTGCAAGGTCTAAGCCTTTACTTGTCCAGTAGTCGCGGACTACTTGCGTGCCGCTGTAAGTAGTGGCGATGCCTTTTTGCCGAAAGGCGAGTGAACGTAAAATAGCTTCGGCAAATACGTTGCTACTGCGCTCATTCGTGCGCTTCACGATATAGCGCAAAGGGGCTGAATTATGTGTAAACATCGTAAAACGGGGAGCCGTGCTTGCTGCGCCCGAATTTAATAAAGCCCGTTGTGTGACAGTAGGTTGCGAAATTTGAATACCGCTTTTCGTCAGCGCGTTGCGGAAATAATGCGCTAATTGCAGCGCAGGCTCGCCGCCCGACGAAACGACCGAGATAATTTGTTTGCTTTTCGGCGAACTCACGCCTTCTTCGCCATCGGCAAAGGCGGCGGTTTCGGAGGGCGTAAAGGTGGTGGTCGTGGAAATCAAGCCGCTGTAAGGCTGCCATTTCTCGGTAATATTAGGGTCGAATATCAAATCGTCGGCAACAATATAGCCGCTGATAGAGCGGATACCTACATCGCGGATAACGCGAGCGAGCATCGCCGCAAAACTTTCATACGACATTGCTGCGTCGGGCGAGGCCGAGCAAAGCAACGGGTCGCCGTAGGTTTTAATATAAATATTGCCGTTGAGTGCGCCCTCGAGCAGTTGCCCGTCGTATTGCAATTCGGTTTTAAACACAAAATCGGTGCCATAAAGAGCCAAAGCCGTCGAGGTTGTTAGCGTTTTCATCGACGAAGCGGGAACGAGCGCACGTTGCATATCGCGCTGTGCCAAAACCTCGCCCGTTTTGATGTCGATAGCACAGAAACTCCACGACGCGCCCTGCAATGCAGGCTCCATCGAGAGGTCGGTCAGGGCAGTCGTTATCGGTAGTATTCGCGGGGCGGCTTTCGGGGTTTCGGCCACTTTCGGCTGCTCCACGACGGGTTTTAGGTAGCCCAAAGCCCAGTCCCAGTTGGGCGGAACAACGGGGCCACACCAGCTAAAATTGCGCACCGCAGCAGGCACAGCCATGCCTTTCGGGGCGGTATTGTCCGAAGTCGCATCTTTCGGCGATGCTTGAACGGGCGTTAAGGTTGGTTGTGCAAAAGCGGCACTAACGGTGAGCAAGCCAATGGCTGCAAAACTTAGAAAACGGGGGCAAAACTCCATCAAAAAGGGATATATTAGAACGTGGCAACGACGATTTTTTTACAATTTCAATCAAACACATCTAAGCGCGTGCAGCAAATCGTAAGATTAAAACACGGCTATGATTAGCCCAGAACGCCCTATTTAACAGGGCTTCAAAACCGTGATTATTTGCACACTACGACTTAGTTGCGTTTGACGTTGCAAAAGTATATATTTTTGACGCATTTTTAGTATAATTAGTTGCTAATATGTTATTTTTTTTTGTTTTATTGTGTAAAAAAAATTTTGCTATCAATTATGACAAACTTTATTTGGTAAAATATGCCTTTTTTTACAAAAAAGCCTATTTTATTGGCTAAATTAAGCAGTAGCCTATAAATAATCGCTATTAGGAACTGTTATGAAATAAGGCATTTTGAGCTGTTGATGATAGCGTTTATTTTGCCACAAGTACTTACCTCGAATAGACAAATGAAAGGCGAAAAACGAATTTCCATTGAGTGTATAAATTCTTATACTAAATTGCACCAAAACCAATATTTTTCCTTACTTTTGCCCTCTCTGCGGCTCTTTACGTTTAAAAACCTCCCCGTTTTTATCTCGCAAACAACGTAAATAGGTACAAATTGTTCAACCTCAGTAATCAAAAAAACATGAAATACCAAAAACTGTTATTCGTCCTCGTCCTAACGTGCTGCAACTTAGCAGCCTTTCAATACTACAATCACTACAAAGACTCGCTTTCAGGGGGCGATTCTTGGGGCTATTACAGCCATTTGCCAAGCACCTTTCTTTATCAGGACTGGGGCAACTACCATAGAACCGTAGCTGCCACGAAAACACAATACCCCAATTTCCAAGATCCATATATCGACAAATACGGTATTCGCGCTTGTCCTGCCACAGGGCAATACCTCATAAAATACACGAATGG
>JBEEMU010000609.1:0-2537 GCA_041192485.1 Bacteroidota bacterium
ATTTCTACAAATACTTCGGTGCGCCGCACCTAATTACGCGCTGAATTTAAGCACCTTTTGCAAGCTAATTTAGTCCTAAACAATTGATTTTTAACTATTTAATTAGCTAATCATAACATCAACTTAAAGATGGGTAGAACCATATGGATTCGAAACCTACAGCGAGTTTCAGTCCGCATTTTAATGGACAAGCACTTAAAGTTTTACGAGTGGGGTGATTTTGAGAGGTTGATGAAAGTTTCAGTCCGCATTTTAATGGACAAGCACTTAAAGGTAACGACTATTACATTGCCCTCGACAACGGTTCAAAGTTTCAGTCCGCATTTTAATGGACAAGCACTTAAAGTGCAAAAATAGTTGAAGGGCGTGACACTTTCGTCGGTTTCAGTCCGCATTTTAATGGACAAGCACTTAAAGAGCATGGGTTCGTAAGTTGTTGATAATGAACAAGTTACGACATTGCCGTTTGATAATTTTGCTAAAAAAGTGTTAAGAAACTGTTAAATGCCAAATAAATAGGAAAGTAAAAGTGTTTTTTCAGTATAAAATATTGTTTTTTTGGCTGAAACTTACACCCTTTTTCTTATTATCTTATGCAAAGGTACGACATTTTTTTCGACATTTCCAAATTTTTTATAAAAAAAAATAAAAAAAAACTATTTTTTCAAAACTTTTTTAATTTTATTTCGTTTATCATTTTTAATAAAACAACCTTTATTTTTTAAAATCATTTTTTCAATCATTTTTATGAACTAATTTTAAAAAAATCTATTGCAGCCATTGCTGATTTTTGCAGTCAAAAATCGCAATAAATGTGCTGTGTTATTGTGGCGAGTAATGCGTCAAACCCTTTTTGGTGTTTGTATTTTATTCTGTACAATTTTTTGAAGAAAATACCAAACCACTGTCAATTATTGGCAGAGGCTAGGTTTTATTATCAAAAACGATTTTTATAATTATTTCTACAAAACAGGTTATTTTAACAAAAAAAAATTTTAAAAAAAATGGATTTGTATTTGCACACTTTCGCAGCAAAGTTACGCGCCCGTAACGGTATGCTCGAGGTTCACACTTATTTCAACGATGGCGATGCTGCGGGTTTGATGCCTTCGGCGGTTGGCAAAAAAGGCTCGGAAGCAGCGAGTAGCTCGCTTCGCCGCTACGAGTATTCGCCGCACGCGGTAGAGTGCGTTTGGCTGCAACAAGGCTCGTCGGTTAGCACCGATGCGGTGGTGTTGGCAATGCAGCACAATATCGATTTGTTGTTTTTAGATGCTTTCGGGCATCCTGTTGCTCGCGTGTGGCGCACTGCGCCTTGCTCAAACGCCGCAATACAACGCCAGCAATTGGCAGCCGCGCAAGATAGCCGCGCCGTAGTCCATGTAAAAAATTGGGTGGTGCGCAAATTGGAAAATCAAGTGCATTTGCTCGAAACGTTTATGGAGCAAGCCGAAAAAAGCGGCAAAAAAAGCAAAGCTATGGCGAATGGTTTGCCGCTTCGGGCGGTGTTGCGTATCAAATCGCTTCGCGAAAAAGTAACCATTTTGCAAGGCGAGCATATCGATGACATTGCCGAATCGCTACGCGGCTACGAGGGCGCGGCGAGTCGTTATTATTTCGAAGCATTGAGTAGTTTGTTGCCCAAACAACACCGATTTTCGACACGCAGCCAGCACCCTGCAAACGATGCGTTTAATGCGTTTTTGAATTATGCCTACGGTATATTGTATGCCGAAGTGGAGCGTGCTTTGCTGCTGGCGGGTTTGAACCCTTATTTGGGCTTTTTGCATCGCGATGGCTATCAGTATGCCGCCATGGTGTATGACTTTATAGAACCCTATCGGGTGTGGGCAGATTACGCCGTGTTTCGCCTATTCAACACCACAGAAATTGATGCCAGTCAACACCTGAGCAGTATGCAAGAAGGGGGCGGCGTTTGGCTGAACGATGCGGGTAAACGGCTACTAAGCGCGTCATTTTTGCCATTTTTGAAAGATATACCTAAAAACAGGCGGCAAACGCTTTTGCGGGAAGCGCGAAGTTTTGCGCAAGCCTTGTAATATCTTTTTTTCCTTGCCCTTTTTTCTTTTTTATAAAAATTGCTTTTCTGTCAAATTTATGGTCTGTTTGAAAAATCATACTATAACAGCTTGTATTATATATATATGCATATTTGGGTATTTTACGACATTAGCAACAATAAACTTCGTTTACGCATCAGTCGGTTGTGTAAACAAGTGGGTTTGTTGCGTGTACAAAAATCTGTTTTCTGTGGGAAATTGCCCACTAAACGCGCTTTTCGTGAACTCCGCGAAACGCTTCGCAAAGATATTGCCGCGCCCGACTGCGTGTATGTGCAGCGCGTAGGCAAAGCACAATTAGAAAAAAGCGCAAGTTATGGCGCACCTTTGCCAAAAGCTACGCTTACTCCAAAATTTATTGCTTTTTGCTTTGAAAAAGCATGAATATCAAGCATTTTATGTGCCGAAGCCAAAAGGTGGAAAGCGATTTATCGAGAATCCTCCGAAAATATTAAA
>JBEEMU010000610.1:0-3185 GCA_041192485.1 Bacteroidota bacterium
AAAGGGCTAAAATGATGAAAGCTATTCGGGACGATACGCCGCCATTAGCGTATAAAGCCATGACGAAGCCTGCGGGGCCTGTTATCAAAAGAATGTCGATAACATATAAATAGCCTAAGAAACGGTGCGCTTTTTTATATTTTTTTAAAAAATAACTCGAAAATTGTGTAAAACCAGCTATAAATACAAACATACTGCTAAAAACGTGTATGAAAAAGGCTATTTTCCAATGCGTTATATGAATATATTGCTGTTTTATCATTAAAAACCCTGCATTATCGCGTATTGGTATATACTTCAAGGTGATTTGAAGCAATAAATAGCCGAAAAAAGCTAATAAGAGTAGTAAAAAGCTATTTTTTAGGTTTTTTATAGATACCATGCTGTTGTTTTACTTGCCTGCGGCTTTCATGGCTTCTAAGCGTTTGCGGTATTCCGTTGATTTTGCGGCATTGTCTTTTTTAGCATAAATTTCTTTCAATGCGGTAATTGTCCCTACATCGTTGGAGTTCACCGCGTCGGCGCGTTCAAAAAACGGCAGGGCTTTGTCGAATAATGCTTTCATTGCTATTTGCAATTCGTCATAGCGTTTTTGGTCGGCTTTACTCATCGTCAATTTATTCATTTCGGTGGTTATGGCGGCGGCTTTATTATAGTTTAAAGCGCCGAGGCTATAAAGCGGGTCGAAATAATTGGCATCTATTTCTAAGGCTTTACTGTAATAAGTTTCGGCATTCGTTGTTGCCTTTGTCGCTTCCTCTATTTTGCCTTCTTTGCCGTATTTTTCAACCAAACCTTCATACATTTTGCCCTTTACATAGTAAAGTGTTTTGTTTTTCGGGTCTTTTGTGATCGCAGCTTCGAGTATTTCGTCGAGCTTGTCTAATTGATTGATACCAATATAATAGTTGATAGCATCATAAACGAGCGACTGGTCGGAAGGGAACAATTTGCGGCCTTCGTTAATCATTTCTAAGCCTTTTTCGGGCTGTTTTAGCTTATTATAGGCTTGCACCATATAGTGATAGACTGTGCCTTCGCCCATATTTGATTTATAATTGCCTTTTGCCGACAGTTTCAAATATTCAATAGATTTGTCATAATTTTCGGCTTGGAAAGCCGATAAACCCGTATAAAACAAAATATCGTCTTGCAATTCTTTGTTTTCTATTATTTTATTTGGGCCGATGGCATCAGCTGCTTTTTTGACCTCTAATAGGCGAGCAAATCCATTATAAGCATCGTTGTATTTTTGCTTGTCGTAGCCTGTAAGCGAAACGCGCATCAATTGGTCGGCAATGAATGCGACGGCTTCTACTGCGTCTTTTTTATCGCCTTTTGAAGCGGTCTGCGAGTTTGCAATTTTCAAAAACGCATCAGTTCCGGGTAGCCCCGCATCGGCATATTTGAACTCATATTTTTCCTTTTTCAGCGATGCCGCCGAATAGTTCAGTAAGTCTAACTTCGTGATTTCGTTATAAATTTCGATTTTCGCCATCAAGGCTTTCGTCGCCTGCTTCGGGTCGTTAAGAAGGGCATCTGTTTTGAAGGCGGCATCTATTTTTTCGCGAGCCGTTTCGATGCTTTTCACATCGGTATTATCGTCTATATAGTTGCGATAGGCTTTTTTCGCCGCCTTCAAGTCGGCAGCAGGGTCGGTTTGCGCAAGGACGAGCGTACTCATCATTCCTACAGCCAATAGGCTAAGAAGGATTTTTTTCATGTTGTGGAAAATGATAATGTGGAAAAATGAAAAATTTATTTTTATAATTATTTATACACTGCTACTTATCTATTCCTATACTTATTTTTTCAGTTTCCGAGAACAGACAAATTACTGCTGCAAAGGTACGATTTTCAATTGAAAACAAAAAATTTTTGAAAAAACTCACCTAAAACTTTTTCAATCGAATAAAAAATCGTACCTTTGCGCCGCTTTTAGGCAACGTTTAAGGCAAACGTTAAGTGTTAAACAAAATATGATTCATCCACATCTGTCATACAGTATTCCTTTTACAGGCTTGACCGAAGGAATACACGAGTATAAATTCCATGTTGATAGCGAATTTTTCTCGGCAATCAAAGACCCCCTCGTTAGCGACGGCGACGTAGATGCGGTGCTACTATTCGATAAACGTCCGAATATGATGCTCCTTAGCTTTACTTATGAAGGCGTTTTGACTGTTACTTGCGACCGGTGCGCCGATGATTTTGACCAAGAAATAGTAGGCGAAAGCGAGTATATTGTAAAATTTGGCGACCGAAATTACGAAGAAGAAGACATTGTTTATATCCTCCGAAGCGAGATTAACTTGAATGTTGCGCATTATCTTTATGAAAGCATGGTCTTAGAATTGCCTTTGCGCCGAGTTCACCCCGACGATAATTGCAACCCCGACGTAGTGAAAAATATTGCTGGCGAAAGCGATTTCTTGCCAAACTTTGACAACGACGACGATGAGCAAACCGACGAACAAACGGGCAAACCTATCAACGAAAACAATCCTTTTGCGAAAGCGTTTGGCGATATAAAATCTGATAAAGATTTTCCAATAAATAATTAACTAAAGAGTATTGTATCATTTTAACAGGTAGTACAATAGTTTCCTATTTCATATTTTTATTTCATAATTGTAAATGGCACATCCAAAGTCACGCATCTCGAAACAACGTAAGCGTAAACGTCGTACTCACTATGTCTCTGTAGCTCCGAATGTTGGTAAATGCTCCAACTGTGGTGCGCCCGCATTGTCTCACCACGTTTGTGGTACTTGCGGATTCTATCGCGGTAAGCAAGCAGTTAAAGTTAAATCAGCAGATACTGTCGAAGAGTAATTTTTTAAAAACGATTTTTAAATTTTTTAAAAACGATTTTAAAAACAGAAATACATTTTCTTTATAGAAAACGCTCCCATAGACCACTATGCGGGGCTTTTTCTGTATAAACTTATTTAATTTTTATTTATTTACTGTTTATGAAACAAATTATCAATAGCGAACAAGCCCCGAAAGCTATCGGCCCTTATAATCATGCCAATAAAGGGTGCGGATTACTGTTTGTGTCGGGGCAAATAGCGCTCAATCCGGCAACTAACGAGCTTATTTTGCACGACATTGCCGCCGAAACGCACCAAGTTCTTCACAATTTAAAAACAATTGTCACAACCGCAGGCTTAACACTCGAA
>JBEEMU010000611.1:0-3822 GCA_041192485.1 Bacteroidota bacterium
CCTACCTTCCCAAATCTATATAAATAGGCAAATGGTCGGAATAGCCGCCATAATATTTTAAGCCGCCGTAAGTTCTGTTCGGCAACATACCGTAATCTTTATGTTTAAATAAAATCCATTCTTCTTGGAAAATTTGCGGGTTCGTTGCCTTCAATTCGCCTTTTTTGGTGGTAATCAAATTTGGCGTAACAATAATTTGGTCTAACATATTCCAAATGCCTTTATAAAAATACGAGCCTTTATCTAATAGATGCAGGTCGGCAAGAAGGTTGAATAAATCGCCATTCCCGATAGCATTTCTATCCTCGCGCGCGCGCAAAGCCTCGGAAATGCTCACGTCGGTAGGCTGGTCATTAAAGTCGCCCATGATGATAACTTTTGCAGTAGGGCGGGCTTTAACTAAACTGTCCACGCTATGTCGAAGCGTTTTAGCGGCGGCAATGCGGCGCGGCTCCGAGTTTTTATCGCCCAGACGGCGCGACGGCCAATGGTTTACGAAAACCGACAGCGTGTCGCGGCCGCCCAAAATGCCATCAACTTCCAGAATATCACGTGTTGCTTGCGGCGTGTTTGCTTTTTTTTCTACGCTAGGAATATTGATGCGAATGGGGTGCGAGTTCAAGACTTTAAATGCGCTGCGTTGATACACAAAAGCCACATCTACCCCGCGTTCATCGGGCGAATCGTAATGCACAATGTCGTAATCGGCAGCGATGAGCGAGGGCGAGCCATTCATCAAATCCTGCACAACGCGGCGGTTTTCAATTTCGCAAAAGCCCATCATCGTGGGTTGAATAACCGTTAAAACTTCAGCAATATTTTTAATCTTTCTTTGGTAGCGTTCGGCCGTCCATTGATATTTGCCATTCGGCAAAAAATCATCGTCTTTCGTGCGCGGATTGTCTTCTGTATCAAACAGGTTTTCGAGGTTGTAAAAACCGATGCGCCAACTCGTGGCTTGGGTGTCGGTAATAGTGCCTGCTGTTGAAGTGGTTGAACCACAACTTGTTACACCCAAAATAGTTGCCAGTAAGACTGTAAAAATCAAGGCAGGTAAAAAAATGCGATAGATTGTCATATAATATTAAAATATTAAGATGTATTTTTTTAAGAGGCGGCAAAGATGGTGATGAAAAACGAAAAACGCCACTTTATCGATTTTTGCTAAACTTTCCTTACTTTTGCACAAAATTACGACAAGAAAACAAATTAGATTTATTAAACATAAAAAATTTACTAATATTATGGCCGAACTGCGTTATAACCCGTTGCTCGATACTTGGACGATGGTGGCTTCAAACCGTCAAAATCGCCCAAATCTAAATTCCGCGCAATGCCCGTTCTGCATAGGTTCGGGCAAAGTACCCGACGAGTACGAGGTGCATATTTATCAAAATGATTTCCCTGCCCTTTCCGAAAACCCGCCGATTCCTGACAACTTGCCCGAATCGGCAATCTATAAAATTGCGCCAAGCTATGGAAAATGTGAGGTTATCCTTTTTTCGCCAAATCACGAGGCGAGCTTATCAGATTTAGCTATCGAGCATTTAATAAAACTAATAAATGTGTGGGCAAAACGCACAGATGAATTAGCAAACGACCCCGAAATAAAGTATGTATTTCCTTTCGAAAACCGAGGTGAAGCCGTTGGCGTGACCATGCATCACCCGCACGGGCAACTCTACGCCTACCCTTTCTTACCGTTGAAACTAAAAATAGAACTCGATAATTGCAAAAAACATTATACTCTTACGCAACGAAACCTGTTTGCCGACATGATAGCCGAAGAAAAAGCCTTCGGAAAACGGGTTATTTTTGAAAATGACCATTTTCTAGCTTATTTGCCTTTTTTTACAGATTACCCTTTCGGTCTATTTATTGTAAACAAAAACCTTACCAATTTTCTACCAAAATTAAATTTTGAAGAAAAACGCGATTTGGCGGAAATGTTAAAAGTAGTCACAAAAGCCTTTGACACCTTGTACGACAGCCGTTTTCCGTATATGATGTGTCTGCATCAAGCGCCCTGTAATATGCCCGAATATGCCGATTGTGCCGATTATTACGCCTTTCACATCGAGTTTTATCCGCCGCTGCGTGCGCCAAATACCGTCAAATACTATGCTTCGTCGGAAACAGGGGCTTGGGCAGCCGCAAATACTCGCGCCGTAGAAGAAACTGCCGCCGAGTTGCGAGCTTGTTTGTACTCTTAAACTTGAATATGCAGAAGATAGCGACACCGATTTAAGTAATACACTACTACTTGCTTTCTTTTCTTGCTTGTGATTTTATTCTCATTCCGGCGATAGATTAAAACATATAAACAACTATTTTTAATTTTGAACCACACATAACTGTGGTTTAAACGAAGTTTAAACACCTCTTGCGTCCTCTTTTATCAACTCGCTCTGCGAAACTCTGCGGTAGCTCTCCGAAGCTCTGCGTTTAAAAAAATAACTCCGCGTTTCAGACCACAAGCCACCTAAACAATTACAAAATATAAAAATAGATGAGTAAAAAATCAATTTCACGCCTATTATTCGCCACAATTTGCGGTATTTTATTCTTGTCGTCCTTCGATGCGCCGACGAAAGAGGCCGTTTATGCCGTCGAGAAAAAGCAGGTAGAACGACACTATCGCGATTTATTGGAAGTCGGAGTGCGGTCGTTTCACGAGTGGTTAGTCACGGCGCGTTTATTAGATAGCCGTCGCATAACGCTAAAACAGGCTAAAAAGAAGTTTGCGGAAACGCGCAAAACCTATAAAACAATAGAATTTTTGGTAGCCTATTTGGAAGAGGAAGACGTGGAAGAGTTTATCAACGGCGGCCCTTTTCCGACGGCGGATAATGCGGCTAATGCGGCTAATTTGCTGAAAATAAACCCGCCTTGCGGCTTGCAAACCATCGAAAAACAACTATTTTCTGACACCATCAATACGCGAAAAATTGTCTTGCTTTCGCAAAAACTCCTCATTGATTTTCAAGAAATTGCCGAACGCCAAGAGCGACAGCCGCTCGATGAGCAAATCATCTTAGAAGCCGTGCGCTTGAACATCATTCGAGCAGCGACTATCGGCATTTCGGGCGGCGACGCGCCCGAATCGGGGAATGCAATAGACGAAACAGATACGAGTTTGAGCAGTATGTTTGCTACTATTGTGCCTTATCTTTCCGCTTATTTGCGCAAAGATGAAGCCAAAGCGACCAAACTGATTTTATTGATGCAGCAAACGCACGACTATTTAAACCAACATACCGACTTTGATACATTTAATCGCTTAAAGTTTATACACGACTTTGCAAACCCTTTATTTGCCGAATTACTAACCCTCCAAAAAACCTTGAACATCGAAGTAAATCCGTCGACACTTGCGCAAGAAACCGCCGTTAATTTATTAAGTAGCAATATTTTCGCTCCCGATTTTTTAAACAAGCCGTTTTTTACAAAATTAAAACCCGAAGACTCGCGCAAAGAAGTGGCAGATTTGGGCAAAATCCTCTTTTTTGACCCTATCCTTTCGGCTAATAATCGCCGCGCCTGCGCTTCCTGCCACGACCCGAAGCTCGGCTTTACCGATGGCAAACGAAAAAGTATTGCCTTCGATTTGGAAACAACCGTTCCGCGCAATGCCCCGACGGTTGTAAACAGCATTTATGCCGTAAAATGGTTCGATGATTTGCGAGCCGCAAGTTTAGAAACGCAAATAAAAGGCGTAGTGACTTCGGAGAAAGAATTTCATAGCAACTATGCCGATATTCTTATAAAAATAATAAAAAGCGCGGAATACAAGCAGTTATTTCGCAGAGCTTTTGGCAAACG
>JBEEMU010000612.1:0-2836 GCA_041192485.1 Bacteroidota bacterium
ATTATTTTTCATATTTTATTCCTATTTTATCATGCGTTTTTATCAAAAACTCTTTTTCCTATTTGCTATAAGCCTTGCTGTTGCGAGCTGCGAAACTACTAAAAACCTAAAAACGGTCGAAAACAAAACAGTCGACAAGAAAACGACTGACAAGAAAACGACTGACAACCTTGCAGGGCAATCGTCCTTAGCGGCAACTACCTTGTTTCAGCCTTTGCAGCTAAACCCAGACACGACAACGGTTTATGCGGCTGATTTTTTTACCGATGTTTCGGAAATAACGAGCATTTCGTCGAAAGACGTAAAAGTAAGCTATAATGCGGCCAAACATTCGGCGATGATAAACACTGACGAAGCCACAAAAGCGGTTGGCAGTTTGGTTTTTACGACAAAAAACAATCAATTCTATAGTGTACCTTTGAAAAAATCGATGAAAGTGCCTGTTTTTATGGTGTTCGACGACGGTGGTAAAGGCTATAAAAAAGTGCAATTGGCTGGTGATATGAATAATTGGCAGCCTGCTATGAGTGTTTTTACCAATAAAAACAAAGGTGCGTTTAAAATACGGTTACTGCTAAACCCTGGAAATTATAGCTATCAATTGGTGGCCGATGACAAATGGATGCTCGACCCAAATAATCCCAAGAAAAAGGATAATGGAAGCGGCGGTATGAATTCGGTCTTGGAAGTGCCTACGCCTGCGCCGTCCGAATTGCCGCATATTGCTACTAAAAATTTTAATGAAAATAGCATTAATATTGCGGTATCGGATAAAAACGCAACGGTATTGGCTTTTTGGCAAAATAAACCCGTCCAGCTAACTCCTATTAAAAGTGTGGACACCAAGTCGGCTTATTACAGTGTGGCTATTCCAGCAGACGCAGGCAATATGATGCGCAGTTTTATCCGTTTTTATGGGTATAATGAAAAAGGTATCGGCAACGATGTCTTAATTCCGTTGGCAAAAGGCATACCCGTTACCGACAGCAAAGACCTCACGCGGTTCGATAAAGAAGCGCAAAGTATGTATTTTACCTTAGTCGACCGTTTTCAAGACGGCGATAAAACCAATAATCACCCCTTAATAGACGCTCGGATTTCGGAAAAAGAGAACTTTCAAGGCGGCGATTTGAAAGGGATTACCCTGCGTTTGAAGTCGGGCTATTTTGATAAATTGGGTATCAATACACTTTGGGTGTCGCCTATCCCGCAACAACCGAATGACGCTTGGCAAGAGTTTCCCGCACCGCGCCGTTTTTATTCGGGCTATCACGGCTATTGGCCCGTAAGCAGCACGAAAATAGATTATCGCTTTGGTACCGATGCGGATTTGACGGAATTAGTAACCGAAGCGCATAAGCGCAATATGAACGTGATTTTGGATTTTGTGGCGCACCACGTTCACAAATTGCACCCACTCTATAAAGCACACCCCGACCAAGTTACGCCGTTCACGCTACCCGATGGCCGCAAAAATCTGCGAATTTGGGACGAGCAGCGTTTGACAACTTGGTTCGACGATTTTTTACCGACCTTGAACCTCACGAACGAAGAAGTTGCCAAAATCCAGGTAGATAGCGCCATGTTTTGGATGGAAAAATTCAATTTGGACGGCTTTCGCCACGATGCTTGCAAACACATTCCGAACAGTTTTTGGCGCAAGCTAACCACGCAAATGAAAACTCGTTTGAACCGCCCTTATTATCAAATTGGCGAAACATTTGGCAGCCGCGAGCTGATTCAATCTTATATCGGAACGGGGCTGATTGACGGGCAATTTGATTTTAATTTGTATTTCGACGCTCGCGAGGTTTTTGGTAAAAAAGACGTGTCGTTCAAGCGCATGGAAAGTTCGCTTTTAGAAAGTTTCAACTACTATGGCTGGCATTCTACGATGGGAAATATCACGGGCAACCACGATTTGGTGCGCTTTATGGGGCTGGCTTCCGATGCGGTAAGCTGGACAGAGGACGGCAAAGAGGCAGGCTATTCGCGTAAAATAACAGTAAAAGACACGATTGCTTATAACCGCCTTTCCATGCTCACGGCCTTCCTGATGACAACACCCGGTATTCCGATATTCTATTACGGCGACGAAATAGGCATGGTTGGCGCAGGCGACCCCGACAATAGACGCATGATGCAGTTTAATAATTGGAACGCTTTTGAAACCCGTACAAAGGCTTACGCCGACAAATTGACAACGCTCCGCAAAACGCATATCGAGCTGCTTTATGGCGATTATGTACCCTTGTATGTCACCGATGATGTGTGGGTTTTCGCTCGCCACTATTTAGGTAAAACCGCAATTGTGGGCTTTAATAAATCGGATACAACGCAAGCTGCCGATATCACGCTGCCCGATTATATCGACCTCTCGGAAGTAAAAGCGCAGTTTGGCTCGCAATTCGGTTTGAAAGACCATTTTATTGAACTCAACTTGCCTGCTCATACCTTTGAAATTTTATTGAAATAAAATGTTGTAATTGTTTAGCTCTGCGATTTAAACGAAGTTTAAACCCCTTTCCGCACCTCTTTTAACCCTCTGCTCTGCGAAAGGCTGCGTTTAAAATCCTCTCCGCGTTTAAGGAATGGGTAAAAGATAACTTGGTTAGTTTTACTCGTCTTTTCACCACAAACTACCTAAGCAGTTACAAACGAACTAATAAAAAAAACGCAAATAAAAAATAAAATGCAAATACCTATTCCTTTTGTCGGCGATTATCCGACCTATTTTTCTACCTATATCAATATAGTTGGTGGTAGAGATGTTGCGGCAACCTTAACTGAAAATGCCCGCACAACCGCCGCCTTTTTCATCAATTTGCCTTTCGGT
>JBEEMU010000613.1:0-3433 GCA_041192485.1 Bacteroidota bacterium
GATGGAGCTGAATACTTATGCTATCGCTTCGGGCGAAAAAACGGCAACGCTGCTCTCCTCGAATGACGTAAAAGGCGGGTGGGCTGACTATAAATTGAGTGCCGATGAGTCGAAAATACTCTATTCGCAGGACGAAGAGCAGCTGTATCGACACTCGTCGATGGCAAATTTCTTTATCTATGACCTGAAAAGCAAAACGGTGAAAGCCTTGTCGGGCGGTGGAAAACAACGCTTGGCAACGTTTAGCCCGACGATGGATAAAATTGCGTTTGTTCGCGATAACAACCTCTTTTATAAAGACTTAGCGGCCGATAATGAGGTGCAACTCACAACCGACGGCAAACGAAACGCGATTATTAACGGCGCAGCCGACTGGGTGTATGAAGAGGAATTTTCGATGGACAGAGCGTTTTATTGGTCGCCTGATGGCAAAACAATTGCTTTTTTGCGCTTTGACGAAAGTGAGGTGAAGGAGTTTACACTCACGGAATACAACGGCGGCTTGTATCCCGAATGGTCGAAATTTAAATACCCGAAAGCGGGCGAAAGGAATGCGATAGTAACGGCAGCCATGATAGAGGTTTCAACAAAAAAAATAACGCCTATCGAACTGCCCGACACGAAGGGCGATTATTATATCCCGAAAATACAATGGACAAAGAGCGCGGCGCAATTGGCCGTTTTTGTGATGAATCGCCATCAAAACGATTTGCGCGTTTTCACCAGCGATTTGGCAGGAAAATGCACCCCCTTGTTTAATGAAAAAAGCGAAACGTATATCGATATCGCTCCGGGTGTTGATGTTGCCGACAATATGAAATTTACGGAAGACGGCAAAACCTTTTTTTGGTTGAGCGAGCGCGACGGCTATAATCATTTGTATATGTATGATATGGCGGGAAAAGCGACGCAGATTACAAAAGGAAAATGGGGCGTGACGAAAGTGTATGGCGTGGACGAGAAAAACGGCGTGGTCTATTATCAATCATGCGAAGCTGCACCCGAACAGCGACATATATATAGTATCGGTTTGAATGGGAAAAATAAAAAGCAAATTTCGACGGAAAAGGGCTGGAATGATGCCGAATTTAGTAAAACATTCGATTATTATGTGTTGAGTCACAGCACCGCTAATTCACCGAAAACCGTGGCCGTTTATGACAATAAGAACAAAAAATTGCGCGATGTGCAAACAAATGCCTCGCTATATGCCACAATGAAAAACTATGATTTGGCAAAAGTGGAGTTTTTTAAATTTAAAACAGAAGAAGATATAGAGCTTTGTGCATGGATGATGAAACCTACCGACTTCGACCCGAAAAAAAAATACCCTGTTTTGATGCACGTTTACGGCGGTCCAAACAATCAGCAAGTGACGGATAACTGGAACCCGTTTGATTACTGGTGGTATCAAATGTTGGCGCAACAGGGCTATATCGTCGTGACGGTTGATGGGCGCGGAACGGGCGGACGCGGCACCGAATTTAAAACCTGCACCTACAAACAACTCGGCAATTTGGAGGTGAAAGACCAGATAGAGGGCGCAAAATGGCTCGGAAAACAGGCTTATGTGGATAAAACGCGCATCGGTATTTGGGGCTGGTCGTTTGGCGGCTATATGTCGTTGCTTTGCATTTTAAAAGGCAATGATGTATTTAAAACCGCAATTGCGGTGGCTCCTGTCACCAACTGGAAATGGTATGACAGCATCTATACCGAGCGTTTCCTCACCACACCCGAAGAAAATAAAGCGGGTTACGAGGACAACTCGCCCATCAATTTTGCCGACCGTTTGAAAGGAAATTTGCTGCTCATTCACGGCGATGCCGATGACAATGTGCATTATCAAAATTCGGCAGAAATGGCCAACGCGCTCATCGAGGCAAACAAACAATACGATACTTATGTTTATACCAATAGAGACCACGGTATTTCGGGTGGCAATGCGCGATTGCACCTTTATACCAAATTGACGAACTTTATTTTGCAAAAACTGTAGAAAAATGTATATAGAAGTCGTTTTACCGCTTGCTGTACCGAAAACCTATACCTACGCCGTGCCTTCCGAATTAGAAGATGCGGTGCAGACGGGTGTGCGGGCAGAAGTGCAGTTTGGGCGCAGCAAACTGTATGCCGCGCTTATCGTACGCATCGTGGACACGCCGCCCGACTATAAAACCAAGCCGATTACCGCTATTTTAGATGCCGAACCAATTGTGAGCAGCACACAATTGCAGTTTTGGCAATGGATGGCTACGTATTATTGCTGCTATTTAGGCGAAGTTATGAACGCCGCACTGCCTTCGGGCTTGCGACTTGGCAGCGAAACCCGCGTTATTTTGGCGGAAGCCTACCAAAAAAAGCTACTAGAAAATCCTGCGAGTATTCCGGGTTTGAGCGACGACGAGTTTATGGTGGCCGAAGCTCTTTCGGTGCAAAACGAGCTGACGATTGAGAATATTAAAGACATTTTGGATAAAAAAACCGTGCATGGCATCATTCAAGGCTTGATTCAAAAGGAAGTGATTGTATTGAAAGAAGAGTTGCAGCTAAAATACAAGCCCAAAGAAATAACGATGGTGCAATGGCGCGAACCCTACCGCAGCGACCCCGAAACTATCGGCAGCGTTTTAGACAAAATACCAAAGAACGCCGAAATGCAAACCAAAGTGATATTGACGATGATTTCGCTAGGGCGAAACGGCGCGGAGGTGTTACAAAAGGATATTTGCGAAAAAACAGGAGCGCAACCCATTGTTATTCAGACACTTGCTAAAAAAGGCTATTTCGATATTTTTAAAAAAGTAGTGAGCCGAACCACCACGCACGACGACGACGATTTGGTTTTAGCCGCGCCGATGGCTCCGCAACAAGTGACGTGTTATACCGAAATAACAGGGCTATTTACACAAAAAAACGTGGTCTTACTGCACGGCGTGACGGGAAGCGGTAAAACGCGGGTTTACACCGAATTGATACAAAAAACAATCGCCGAAGGCAAGCAAGTCTTGTATTTACTGCCCGAAATCGCGCTTACGGCGCAAATAATCGATAGGTTGCAAAAGTTTTTCGGCAGTGAAATTGCTACTTATCACTCCAAACTCAATAATAATGAGCGCGTGGATATGTGGAAAGACGTGCTGGCGGGCAAGCCGATTATTTTGTCGGCGCGAAGCGGTTTGTTTCTGCCTTTCCGCAATTTGGGGCTTATCATCGTGGACGAAGAGCATGACCCGTCCTACAAACAATTCGACCCGTCGCCGCGCTATAATGCCCGCGATGCCGCGATTTTTTTGGCGAGTTTATACAAAGCAAAGGTGCTACTCGGCACCGCAACGCCTTCCATCGAGTCCTATTTTAATGCAAAAAGTGGGAAATACGGCTTGACGGAGCTAAATCAGCGTTTCGGGAAAGCGGTTTTGCCCGAAATCCG
>JBEEMU010000614.1:0-4148 GCA_041192485.1 Bacteroidota bacterium
AAAAATACAAAAAAGCAGCACATTCCAACTTGGAATGTACTGCTTTTTTTTAGTATCTATGTTTGAATCTTAATATCTCAAGGTCTAATATCTCAAGGTCTAATATCTATTTGCTGCCAACGAGCGAACTAAACACAGCATCGTCAATTTTCACAGGATAGGCGGTTTTAAGGTCTTCTAACCATTTTTTCTCTAAGAAATCTTGGTATTCGGCTACCACATACCCCCGCGCCTCTTTGAGTGTTTTGGGCTGCGGAGCCACCACTTCTTGCACTTGCGTGAACGACGTGACGGTACCCGATTTCGTGTCTGCGCCGCGTGCGCCTTTTTCCCACTTCAAGGCATCGATAGCAGGGTTTTTGCCGCGTTCAACTAAGGCTTCTTCGTAAGTGACTAATAAGCCTATTGCCGTTTCACTTTTGCCATCAGTCGATTTTTTGACCACATTTTTGCCATTCATTTTCTCTAAAACACGTTTTGGGTCGTTTTTAGCAGCCAAAGTATGTGCTTTTTCGATGACTTTCGGGTCTTCCGAGTTCACATTATATTTGATAGTGCGAACGCGCTCGCCCCACATATATTTTGTTTTATTATCCGAGTAGAAGCCCTTTAAACCCGTGCTGTCTTCGCTTGCGCGGTCCCAAACCATGCGTTTTGTCGCCTCAAATAGCAAAATACCTTCTTCGTATTCGCGCATAAGCGATTTAAATTCGGGGTATTTTTTATCTAATAAACCTTCTTCAAATTCGAGGGCTTTTTGCTGGACAAATTTGCCGAAAAGCTCGTCGAAAACAGCGGGAATTTCTGCGTTTTCGCCACGGCGGCCGCGAGCAGATGCCGAACGCTCCAAAAAGGTAAGCAATTCGCCTGTTTTATGGTCTTTATTGCCGATAGAAAATAATACTTTTTCTTTGTCGGCAGGCGCAACCTCTGGTTTCCATTGATACGTTAAAAATTCTTTGGTCAGTGTTTTGGCGAAAGCCTCTTTATTTACCGCGTTTTCTTGGTAATTATTATCGGCTTTCACCTTCGTGACAAAGGTTTCTTGCGCTCGCTCAAAACGGCTGTCGCGCTTGACTCGGCCAGTATATTCTGCCTTGATTTCGTCGTAAGTTGGAATATCGAAACGCTCTAATCGCTTGATAATGTGCCAGCCAAGCGAGCTTTGAAAGGGTTTGCTATACTCCCCGTTTTTGTCTAAGCTGAACGCTGCTTCCTCGAAAGCCGTTTCGAATTTATTGATACCAAAACGCCCAACATCGCCGCCCTTCGAAGACGTGATTTTATCGTCAGACTCTTTTAGGGCAACGTCTTCAAATTTTTCTTGCGAAAGGCGAGTATAAATTTGGTCGATACGCATTTTAGCCGTATCCTTTTGCCCCTGTGTGAACTCTTTTTTGACACGCACCAAAATATGCGCTGCTTTTACCTCGCCAACCGCTTTGCGACGGTCGTTCACTTTGAGAATGTGGTAGCCGAGCGGCGAGCGCACAATGCCGCTAATACTGCCTTTCGGCGTATTATAGGCTGCCGTTTCCAAACCATAAAAACCAGGCAATTGCAAGGCAGTAAACCAACCAATTTTGCCGCCATTGTCTTTCGTTCCGCTGTCTTCCGAGCCGTCTTTGGCTACCTTATCAAACGGTTCGCCGGCTTTCAAGCGGTTCATAGCCGCAAACGCCTTGCGATAGGCCGTAAGTGTATCGGCAGGAGTCGGATTTGCAGGCATTTGGGCCAAAATATGGCTGATATTAATGTCTTCTTTACTACGGTCGTAGGCTTCGTGAACCAATTGGTCGACGATAGTGCGGTCGATGAGGTAAGAATTTGCCAGCTGTTTGCGGTAGCCCTCCAATTCGTCGCGAAGCGCAGGAACCGTGTCTAAGCGCATATCGTGTGCGCGATTCACCTTGAGTTTAAACTTGGTGTAGAGGTCTAAATACTCGCGGAGAGAAGGCTCCGTGAAGTTGGCTTTTTGCTGGTTGGTTTTGGTATAAATATACCGAAACTCGGAAACCGTGACAGGCGTTTTGCCGACTGTAAATAATACAGGGTCATTTTGCGCTTGTGCCGAAGCGATGCCGCTTATTAGCGCGAACGAAAGCGTTAATGTTTTTAAAAAATTAGTCATTTTGTTAATTTATAAATGAAATCGGATTATAAGGAAAGAAGAAGAAATGAAGTGCTTGTATTTTTGAAAGTGCAAAATTAGGCTTTTAGAACCAATCTACCTACCTTTTGTTTAAATTTACTAATTTTTGAATAAAAATTTAGCATATTAATAACAAATAGCCCTTTTTATTCCCCCTATTCCTCCTTAAAACGCTTCACAGAGCCTCGTATCTTATGTGGTTCAATTTATAATCGGCTTAATTTTTCAACCTCTATCAAGCAAAAGGGAATAACTACCCCGCTCTGCGGAACCTCTGTATAAAACGCTGCGTTTAAAAAACCTTTCTGCGTTTTAAACCACAAACCACTTAAACAGGTACGATTTTTTTTAGGAAATTTTTAGTGAAAATTTATTTATAAAATAAAATGCTTAAAAAATGCTTAAAAAGTGCTAAAAAAGTGCGATATTTGCGCTAAAATAGCGTCTGTTCACATCTCTCGCAAGTAAGTATTATAAATAAGTATTATAAATAACAATTATAAATAACGATTATAAATAACGATTATAAATAACAATATACAGTGTCAAGCCGCTACAACGACCGAAGAATAGTCATTCAAGGAGTGATGATTGGTGTTGCTCTTTTATGGGTAGCACGCCTTATTCAACTCCAAATTTGGGATAGCTCCTATGCTATCAAAGCCGATAATAATGCGATAGAGCGAGTGGTAGTTTACCCCTCGCGCGGCCTCATTTTAGACCGCGAAGAGCGACCCTTAGTAGATAATAGAATTGCGTATGACGTAATGGCCGTTTATAACAAGGTTAAAGACATGGACACTGCCAAATTTTGTAAAATATTAGAAATTGATAAAACGACTTTTATTAGCACACTCGCAAAGCAATCGCATTTCTCAAACCAAACGTCGCCGAACAAGCCGTTCGCTTTTCTTAAAAATATCACGCATACACAATACACGAAATTTCAGGAAAGTTTATACGAGTTTCCGGGTTTTGTCGTGCAAAATAGAGGCGTAAGAGCCTATCCCGACAGTTTAGGGGCGCATTTGATTGGCTATATGAGTGAGGTTAGCGAAGACCAAATGATTAAAAGTAAGGGCGCGTATATGCGTGGCGATTATTGCGGAACAACGGGTTTAGAGAAATATTATGAAAAAGAATTGCGTGGAAAACCCGGCATTCGCTATATTCTACGCGACAATATGGGGCGGCGAAAAGGCCCCTATGAAAACGGCACTCGCGACTCTACCGCCGTTTCAGGGCAAGATTTAATGACCTCCGTGGATTTAGATGTGCAGAAATTAGCCGAGCAATTCCTAAGAAATAAACGCGGCGGTGTCATCGCAATAGACCCCAGCACAGGCGAAATATTGGCTTTGGCAAGCGGCCCTAATTATGACCCGAACGCACTTGGCGTTTTTAATCGCCGTAGAAATATAAACTTGGCGGCTTTATACAAAGACCCCAATATTCCACTCATGAATAGGGTGATGAGTGCGCGTTACCCTCCTGGCTCTACCTTCAAAACAGGCATGGCAGCGCTTGAAATTCAGTTAGGCTGGGACCCGAATCGGAGCGTTGCCTGCGGCGGCGGCTACCGTTTGGGTGCAGGGCGCAAAGTGAAATGCCACAGCCACGTTGGAACGGGCAATATTTCGGGCGCGGTGCAGCACTCCTGTAATGCGTATTTTTGCACCTCATTTTACCACACGCTGAATAGCTTTCCCGACGTAGCACAAGGCTTAGATTCTATCGACAGCTACCTCTACGATTACGGTTTTGGGCGGACACTCGGCATCGATATGCCGTCCGAAATAAGGGGCAATATTCCTACGCCACAAAGCTATAATAAAGTGCATCCTATCGATAAAAGAACAGGAAAACCGTCGTGGAACGCCAACACAATTATCTCGATGGGTATCGGGCAAGGCGAGGTGTTAGTAACGCCTTTGCAAATGGTGAATTTGGTGCAAACTATCGCCAATCGCGGCTGGTATTACACCCCGCATTTGGT
>JBEEMU010000615.1:0-10112 GCA_041192485.1 Bacteroidota bacterium
TTGTCAAATTTAAGTTGCACTTAAAATTAAAAATGTGGCTGTTTCAAAAACCACTTAAACAGTTAAATAATCAGGTGTTTTATTACCATTTTACCACTTTCTGCACACCCGTTTTGCCATTTTTCGTTACAATATATACAAGGTATGCGCCTTGTGGCAAATTTTCTATTGAAAGAGTGTGCATATTACTATCTATGTTTGTTTCGGTGCTTAATAAACTACCCGAAAGCGAGTAAATATGAATAGTTTTCATGCTTTCGCTCGTTTTTACCGTAATTTCGTTAGACGCAGGGTTTGGAAAAACAGTGAGCGGCTCGGTGTGCGGTTCTTCGTTTTGTGTGGCAACCGTTGTACTCCACATTTTGAGGTAATTTGCGGCTGTACCCGTCACTCCTTGCCCTAGGTATCGATTGCCTGCATGGTAAATTAGCGTGTTTACGGGCGAAGTAACGCCAGAGCCATAGCTCGTCCAGTAGGGCGCATTTGTCGCGATTGCCGCAATGTTTTTGGCACTCACCGTTCCTACTTTTGTAAAATCGCCGCCCACATACACCGAGCCATTCATGGCTTGAATCACGCGCACACTTGCGCCTGCGGTCACGCCTCCGCCTACGGGCGAAAAACTTGTTCCGTCGTATTTTGCTATTAAGCGAGTATTGGCCACGCCATTTGCCAACGCAAAATCGCCGCCGATATAAAGTGCGCCATTATACGATTTTAAGGTGCGCACATTGCCGTTGCAGCCGCCCGCAACAGCCACCCATTTTGAAGTTGTAGCGTCCCATTTGGCTAAATGATTCATAACCGTCGTGCCTGAAGCAGTGAAATCGCCGCCTGCATACACCGTGCCGCCGTAAATTTCCAAACAGTTCACTTTGGCATTGAAACCGCTACCCGCCGCCGCCCAGGCCGCGCCATTGTATCGCGCAACATAAGCCAGTCCGCCCGTATTTGCGCCCAAGCCAACAAACTGTACGTCGGCTGTATTTGCGCCAACTAATATGGTGCCTGCTGCCATGCAAGTAGCTTTCGATGGTGTACGGAAAGCCGCATTGCCCCAGCCTGTGCCTGTTGCCCAAGTAGTGCAGTAGGCAGGCGAAGTGGCACTTGTTCCTGTTTTCAAATCGCCCAGAGCGAAAAGTAGCGGCGACCCCAACACGCTGGCAACATAAAGCGAATTGATACCCGAAGTGCCTGTAATTCCGGCTTGAACGTGCGCCGTTACGGCCGTGCCATCATAAATAGCCGTAAAATCCGACTCGGTTCCGTTCAAACGATTGAAATTGCCGCCAACATATAAATTGCCTGCAAAAGACGCTAATGAATTGATAGAACCGCTTACGGGTACCCCAACATTAACCCATGTTTGCGCCGAAAGCGTTAAAATAGTCGTTAAAACTAAAATTGTTGTTGAAATAATTTTTTGCATAATTGCTTTTTTTGTAAAAAATACTATATATAATTTTTTAAAATATATATACAAATTTGTTGTTTATTTTATTTTTTTATATGTAATGCAAATATGATACCATACTTTTACCCATCGCCAGTTTTCGAACCAGATGAAAGCGTGCATTTAAAAATGTTCTTAATTTTTATATTTTAAAAAATCAGGTAAAACAATTATTTATTTTAAAACTAAAAAGTTTTTTTCTTGTTTTTAATTTAAGGGTCTAAGCCTTTCGGAACGAGTAAAACTAACCAAGTTATCTTCTACCCATTCCTTACTACCCCTCAAAAACTTCAGCAACCCGTTTTTAATCCTACTTTAAATATCCGTTTTTTTAATGAATTTTATCGAAAACATACGCATTGCGCTCCGGAGTATTCGGGGCAACTGGCTGCGCACCGTCCTTACGTTTATGATTATAGCGTTCGGATTGATGGCTTTAGTGGGCATTTTAACGGCAACCCAGGCGATGGTGGAGGGCTTAGGCAGTAGTTTTTCGGGCTTAGGCGGCAACTCGTTTAATATTGTGCAAAGCGGCTCGGGTGTGCGCGGCGGCGGGCCTAAATTTCGCGACGAAAAAGTGGGCAAATCTATTTCTTACGAACAAGCCGCCGACTTCAAGGCACGTTACGATTTTGCAGGCGCAACCGTTTCTATATCGGCTTTAGGCTCCACAAAGGGCGTTGTCAAGTTCGGTGAGCAAAAAACGGGAAATAATACAACGCTATACGGCGCAGACGATACCTACTTAGGCGTAGCAGGTTATGAACTGACGAAAGGGCGCAACTTTTCGATGACCGAAACCTTAGACGGCGCAAATGTGGCTATTCTGGGTTTTGAACTCGTAAAAAAACTTTTTGGCGGTAAGCCGCAAAAGGCAATTGGCGCAACGATTACCGTAAACAGCGACCATTATACCGTAGTCGGCACCTTGGCCAGCAAAGGCAGCAGCGGCTCGTTTAATGGCGACCGAATTGTCTTGATACCCTTGATGACAGTCAAACAACGCATCGGCGCACAAATGGGTTCTTATAATATTACGGGGCAGGTGCGAGCGGCAACAGATTTAGACGAGGCTTCGGCTACCGCACAAGGCGTGTTTCGGCAGGTTCGCCGATTAGAATTGGGGCGCACCGACGATTTTGAAATCAGCCGCTCCGACGGTTTGATGGCGATGATTTTAGAGAATACAGGCAAAATTCGGTACGCCACTATTTTCATCGGTTTTATCACGCTTTTGGGCGCAGCTATTGGTTTGATGAATATTATGCTGGTCAGCGTCACCGAGCGCACCCGCGAAATAGGTATTTGCAAAGCCTTAGGAGCTACCCGCCAAAATATTTTACTGCAATTTTTGACCGAAGCCATCATTATCTGTCAATTAGGCGGCATTATCGGCATCGTTTTAGGCGTATTGATGGGCAATATTATGACTTTAGTGTTCAAAACAGGCTTTTTAATGCCTTGGGCTTGGATTATTATGGGCTTTGTACTCTGTTTTATTGTCGGGCTTCTTTCTGGTTTATACCCTGCTATGAAAGCCGCCGAACTCGACCCTATTGAGGCACTTCGATACGAATAAGATAAGGGTGTATGATGTAAATTATTACACCATACACCCTCTATTTTTAAATTATATACTACTCATTCGCGCCTGCGGCTACTCAACTCATTCGCGCCTGCGGCTACTCATTACGCGCCTGCGGCTACTCATTACGCGCCTGCGGCTACTCATTACGCGCCTGCGGCTACTCATTAACAGGATAGCGCGGCGTATTTTCAACGCTCGTTTTTATTTTATCTAGCCAGCGGTGTTGTTCTGAGGGGTTCGTACTATAAGCGGTTTCAAAATCGTAGAGTTTTTGCATACGCTCCCATTCTTTGACCGAGTCGTCGATGAACGACTCGAATTCGGTTTCTTCGCCGCATTTAAATTTGCGTAAAGCGAGGTCGTGATACAAAATGCGGGCATATAGTTCGGTAATATCAAAATGCCCTTGTTCGTGCGCCAAATGATAGTTGGTGTAAGCCTCCGGCTTTACCCACGAGTTTGTTTTGTCAAAGCAAGCCTTGATTTCGTAATCAATAAAGCCGTCTTTGCAGCCTTTTGAACTCACAATACCCGAAGCCGTTAATGCCGCAATATCGGGCGTGTGATAGTCTGCGCTGCCAACATAATCGTTCCACTCAAGACGATAGCCAGCAGTCCAGTAAATGTAAATATTGTCTTCTCGCTTTTCAGAATTTTTTAACAAAGAGCCTTTCTTAAAGGTTTCTTTACTAAGATGGCGAACAAAAGTGGAGTGACCACAAGATGGAATGACTTTAGCGGGTGTGTCGGCGGTAGAAACCCAAGCCGAAAGTGGTGTTGTCAGCAACCACGCTCCCCAATACAGCGTGCTAAACATAAAATAGGACAGAGAGTTAGAAAAAAGATTTAAGAGGGAATTAAAGACTGTAAGATATTAGACTGTAAGATATTAGACTGTAAGATTATCAAAGTCTAATAAAACGCGGTCGAAGTGTTGAATTTGGTCGTCAATAATGCAAATGCCTTCGGCTTCTAAACGCTCCTGCATGAGGGTTGGCGTTTCAAAATGCAGCTTGCCCGAAAGCCTGCCTAAGCGATTGACGACGCGATGTGCAGGAACGCTCGGCGTTGCGGTGTGTGCATTATTCATTGCCCAGCCCACTAATCGCGCACCGCCCGAAAGCCCTAATAATTTTGCGATGCTTCCGTAAGTAGCCACCCTTCCTTCTGGAATTGCGCGGACAACCTCGTATATTGGTTCGTAAACGCTCAAAATGGTTTTATTATTGTTTGCAATACTTCTTAAATTTAAGGTTAATATTAAGACGGCAAAAATCGTTCAAAAGTTTCGATATATGCACTTTTTTGCATTATTTATTTGGTAAAAAAAATATGTTTTTCATTAAATTAAAAAAACCTTTCCTATAGCCCATATTTATCCATCAAATAAACGAGGGCAGTCATGGCAGCGGCTCCGAGATGCAGCTCGCGCGGATGCACATTTTCAATTACGTCATTCGTGGTGTGATGCACATCGAAATAGCGTTGCGAGTCGGGTCGCAGCCCAATCAATAAGCCTTTTTGCGATTTTAGCGGACTAATATCTGCACCGCTGCCGCCTTTGCTTATCGTGATGTCATAAGTTTCTAATAAAGACGACCATTTCGTCAGTTTTTTCATTTTATCAATAAAAATACTTTCGTCGCCTTCGGTGTGAAAGCCGCGTGGCGTGAAGCCGCCCGCGTCGCTCTCGATGCAGGCTAAGTGAAACTCATTGCGCTCATTGCTGATTCTTGCGTATTCGGTTCCGCCCGCCAAGCCGTTTTCTTCGTTCATAAAAAGCACACAACGCAAGGTTCGGTTTGGCTTATAGCCCATTTTGCGCAAGCCATACAAAACCTGCATACTTTGTACGCAACCTGCGCCGTCGTCGTGTGCGCCTTTGCCCACGTCCCACGCATCTAAATGACCGCCTACCAAAATGATTTCATTTTTATTTTTGCTGCCTCTTATTTCGCCAATGACATTATAAGACGTTGTTTTACCAAAATCTTTGCAATTCGTTTTTATAAAAACACGCACTTCTTTTTCTACTTTCAATAAAGCCGACAGTTTTTCCGCATCGTTCGTGCTTACCGCAACTGCGGGTATTTGCGCCCCTTTTTCATCGTAAACCGTTACGCCCGTGTGCGGAAAATCGTCTAAACGGGAAGCCATCGAGCGAACAATAACCGCCGCCGCGCCATAACGCCCTGCAACCGCTGGCCCCTTTACGCGCTGGTCGACTGCGCCGCCATAAGCGGCAAAAGTGCTAATTTGCGCAGCGTCCATCGGGCGATTGAAAAAGACGATTTTTCCGCGTACTTTTTCGCCCAATTTTTCCACTTCGTCGAGGCTTTTCACTTCTATGACCGAAGCGGTGATGCCCTGCAACGGCGTTGCAACCGAATTGCCCAAGGCCAAGATATTCAAATTGAGGTCGCCCTGCGATGCGCTGCCCACTATTTTGGCTTGCTCTTGTTCGCCGCGCACCCAATGTGGCACGATACAAGGCTGTAAATAAACGGTGTCTAAACCCAACGAATCTAAAACCTGCTTGGTGAAAATAACGCCTGCTGCGGCTTCCGCCGAACCACTGATTCTGCCAGGTGCTTTTGCGCAAAGGTCGCGAAGCCAGTCGTAGGCGCGGCCTTCGGTCAGCGTTTTGGTATAAATGTTTTTGATGTAAAACGCATCTTCATCGCTCGAAGGAGCCTGTGCCGCCGCACTTATTGCCATTGCCAAAAAAGGCAAAAAGCACCCTATTTTTTCTATTTTTTTGTTCAAAATTTGATGTTTATATTTAAAAAAATGATAATTAATCGACCCTTTCGATACCTTTTTTTGGTATTATACCCTTAAAGGCCAAAGGTACGCCATTTTTATAAATATTTTTCTGCTTTAAATAAAATAAAGTGCGTACTTTTGTAGCGGTTTTCCGTCTATTAAGTAGTGGCGTATAAATAATTGCTACATTAAACCCTGTTAAATAGGGCGTTCTGAGCCAATGATAACCGTGTTTATTTCGACTTTGCCTAATCTACTATTTGCCGCAGGCGTTTAGCAAGTTTGCGGTAGGCCTTCAACCAATTTATGAATTATTATCTCTTTGCAATAGCCGTATTACCCGGTATATTAGTCTGTTTTGCGATGTATCGGCTCGACCGCTACGACCGCGAACCCTTATTGGTCATCATTGCAAGTTTTTTGCTGGGCATTTTTAGCTGTTTGCCTGCTTACTTTATAGAAACGGTAGGCAAAAAAATCGATTCGGGTTTTCTGTCGCCTATTTTTATAAAAACAACGATGCTGAATAGTTTATTGCAAACAGCAATTTTTGCCTTTCTGATAGTTGCCTTGACCGAAGAAGGTTGTAAATACTTGTTTTTGCGCTTCTATTGCTATAATCATAAAGCGTTTAATGAGCCACTCGACGGCATAATATATAGTGTGGCGGTGAGTATGGGCTTCGCAACTTGGGAAAACGTGATTTATGGTTTACAAAACGACTCGGAAACGCTACTACTTCGCATGGTTACAGCCATACCCGCTCACGCTGCTTTTGCCATTATTATGGGCTATCATTTGGGGCTTTCTAAGTTTGAGTCGCAGCCAATCGACCGCCGTTTAGCGGGTTTAACCGCCGCAATTTTAGCGCACGGTTGCTACGATTTTCTACTTTTTCAAACCGTTTCGCCAATAGCGCGTTTGTTGGCATTCGTGGTCTTGGGTATCTGTATTTTCTACGCTTGGGGGCTTTTGCGCAGCTTATTAATCGACTCTGAAAAACGGTGGCGAATTTGAGTTTAATCAAAATATACTAAAATGAAGCGTTGTAAGCAGCACTTTTACTGAAAAAACGTTTTATAAAGAGTGCCAGCAGTTTTAAACCTAAATAGTTATCAATCATATAAAATCTAAAATTAAATAAAAAACTATATGAAACAAAATATCATAAAAACCTTGTTTGCCGTATTCGTTGTGATGACGATTGTGAGCTGCGTTGCCGACAAAAAAACGGGGCGATTAACCAAATTTGGGAAATTCTATCACAACGTGACGGGGCATTACAACTATTTTTTCAATGCTCGCGAAATTATAGAAACCAGCACCGAAAAACTCGCCGTAGCGCATAAAGACAACTATAATAAAGTGTTGGAAATGTATCGCGAAGCCGCTATTGAAAGCGCGACAAGCGAAAACCCGCGCTTTGATGACGCTATAAAGCGCGGAAAAGTGAACGCCGAGCTACACCCGAAATCGGACTGGGCAGACGATACTTATTTGGAAATAGGCATGGCGCAATACTTGAAAAAGGATTATGCCGATGCCGAAGGCACCTTTCAGTACATTGTCAGCCAGTTTGACCCTAAAAAATTAGCCTTAGAAGACAAAGAATCGAGAAGAAAAGCAGCAAAATCGGACGCAGCGAAAAAAGACGACGCTAAGAAAGGCGACGCTAAAAAAGAGGCAAAAAAATCGTCGAAAAAGTCGACGAAAAAGAAAACGGTGCAGCGGTTTACTCCGAAAACCGACCCGAAAAAAGACGTAAAGAAAGAAGACCCGAAAAGCGATTCGAAAAAAACAGCGACTAAAAAACAAGACACACTTCGCTCAATCGTCTTCCATGAAATAGGCGGCGACAAGTTGATGCGCAACGAGAATGGTAAAAAAATAAAACGCCGAACTTATTTTTTAAAACACCGCCCAGTTCGCGAAGATGCGTTTCTGTGGCTGGCTCGCACCTATATCGAGCAGCAACGCTTTGACGAAGCAGAGAGTTTGTTGCGCACATTAGGCAACGATTACACCTTGCCACAAAAACTTTGGAAACAATTGCCCGAAATTTTGGCATACAGCAAATTGCGCCAAAAAGATTATACCAAAGCGGCTGAAAACCTTGAAGAAACCATAAAACGCAATAAAAACGTTAAAAAACGCACACGCTACACCTATATTTTAGCGCAAATTTATGATTTGCAAAAGGAAAGCGATAAAGCATATACCTGTTATAAAAAAGTATTGAAACTCGACCCCGATTTCGATATGGAGTTTAATGCCAAACTTAATTTGGCAAATAATGCGTTTGCGACGGGCAAAATGACGACCCCCGAAGTAGTGGCTTTATTGAAAAAAATGCTCAAAGAAGTCCGTTATGAAGACCATTACGACCAAATTTACTTTACTTTGGGTAAAATATCAATGACGAACGGTGAAGAAGCGCAAGGCATTGCTTATTACAAAAAATCGATTTTAGCTAATAAAACCGATAAAAATCAAAAAGCGGAAGCCTATTATGCCATTGCCGAATATTATTGGAAAAAAGAACGCTTCGCTATTGCTAAACACTATTACGACAGCACGGCAACCGTGCTGGCTAAAACCGACGACCGCTACGATTTAGTGAGTCGCCGAGCCATCGAACTCACCGAAATTGCTAAAAATATTGAAATTGTAGAGATAAACGATAGCTTGCTTCGCATGGCGGCGATGCCCGATGCCGAGAGAAACGAGCTGGGTAAAAAAATAATTGAAAAACGACGAGAAACAGAAAAAGCAGATGCCATAAAATCGGCGATTGAAAAAGCAAATAGCGATGCCGAAGGCCGCTCCGATGCTTCTACGGTGGCGGCAGTGAAAAATGGTGCTGCCGCAAAATCGCTTTCGGCTATCAACTTAGACGGAACCGCCACAACCGGAGCCTGGTGGGCTTATAACGAGGCTTCGCGCAAAAAAGGGCAACGCGATTTTGAGCGAAAATGGGGCAAACGAAAACGCACCGACGACTGGCGACGCTTGCAGCGAAAAGACTCGGACATCAGCACGCCCGAAGACTCCGCCGCCGTAGCCGCTACAACGCCTAACTTGCTCACAACCAACCCAACCGATGCCTCACAAAAAGACATCGACGCGCTCTGGGCAGGTATCCCAAAATCAGACAAAGAAAAGGAAGCCTTGCGTTTCGCAAATACCGAAGCTCTCTATAAAATCGGCGATTTATTCCGCTTGCGCATGAATATGCCGAAAAATTCGGTACGCGCCCACGAGGATTTATTGAGCCGAAACCCGACTAAAAACGAACACGAACAAGAAATTTTTTATACTTGTTACCTCAACCATTCCGACCTGAAAAACAAGCCGAAAGCTGATTATTATAAAGGATTGCTAAATACGAAATTCCCAAATTCTATTTTTACGAAAGTAGTAAACGACCCGAATTATTTGGCAGAACAAAAGAAAAAAGCTGCCGTTTTAGACACTTATTATGAAAAAGCCTTCGGTTTATATAAAAATGATAGCACACTTGCCGCCTTGGCTATGACTATGAAATCCGACAGTCTTTTCGGAAAGGATAATAAATTGAAAGCCAAATTTTCGCTCTTGAACGCCTTTTGTAGAGGCACAATGAACGGTAGAAATGACTATATCGCTTCCCTAAAAGGCGTGCAAACCAAGCACCCAAACACCTCCGAAAGTATCCGCGCCGGCGAACTGCTGGCCGAACTTGAAAATATTGGCCGCTCCAAAGCAGGCGCAACCAAGGGCTTAGGCAAAATCGGCGAAGACCAAGCCGTTGATTTCTCTTACAAACCCGAAATGGAACACTACGTTGTTATCTGGATAAAAGACGAAGGCGCAACCGACCATTTGCCCGACTTCCGAACGTCGGCAACCGAATATAATACTCGTTTTTATAATATTAAAAACCTAAAAGTAGCGGCTTTAACGCCCGACTTGCAAACCGCCCTGCTTATCGTGCGCCGCTTCGACAATGCAGAAGCCGCCCGACAGTATGCCACCAATATAAACGGCAAAGCGCAAGAATATTTAGGCGAAAAAGACATCAACTACAATGCAATGCCTATTTCATCGGAAAATTACGCCGCACTTTTGCGTACAAAAAACACGGTAGGCTACGAAGCCTTTGTGAAGAAAATGTATAAGTAAGAAAGGAATAATTTTTATTTCTCAAAAAAGTCAAAATATCAACACATTACCGTACCTTTGTGTGTAAGTGCCACAGCAAAATAAACATGGTTAAGATTACCCCAAAACGCCCTATTTTACAGGGTTTAAGTGGGCAATTATTTA
>JBEEMU010000616.1:0-3125 GCA_041192485.1 Bacteroidota bacterium
CGTTGCGTTCGAGTACCGAATTGACCGCCAAGGCCAATTGCTGAACGGGTAACATATCTTCTGAATATTGCGGCAATCTCATGCCCCCTAATTCGCCATAAAGCCCAGATTGCTCTTCCGAGTAATCGGAAGAGTACCAAGTGCGAATTCGTCCGCCTACCCTTTCTGAACTCTCGAATAGCTCGAACTCAATGCCAAGCGATTGTAAAATAAGCCCCGCATAAAGGCCTGTAAATCCGCCTCCAACAATCCCAACAAGCGGAATATCCGTTGTTCGAGCCACTTCTGCCGAGGCGATTTTTTGTTGAAAATAACCAGCATTCCTACGAGATTGTTGTCTCGCTACTTCTTCTCGGAAGGCAGCGCCGTAATTTGCCAAAAGCCAACTTGGTAAAGAAGTTCGAATACCACGCTGTGGATTCTTTGCAATTGAGTTTAACAATTGCGCACTCAAGGAGATATAACTCATACTTTATTAGTAGGTTTTAAATAATAAAAAATAGGAAGGATTATTTTTTTAACGAAAACTTTTGTGAAAAACGAAAACAAAGTACAGCCTACCTTATAAAAGGTAGGAAAAACATAAGTCTGAAAACTTATACAATAGGTTTGTGTAAACTGAAAAAGGTTTTTTTTATGAAGCGGCCTAACTTCGGGTTAAGAATATCTGTTGTCAAATATTCATGCGGCAAATATACGGCGTTTTATTTATAATACTAACTTTTTTTGTAAAAAAATAAAATAAAAATAAAACAAGCCATTTTTTAAGATGAAGGAACCTGTGAATGATAACTTGGGCAGGAAGAACAGAACAGAACAGAACAGAACAGAGTAAAAATAAAAATAAGCATAAAAAATTTGTTAATTCCGAAAAAAGCCGTACCTTTGCGGTCTCAAAAACGCCTACATCATTAGCAAGACTAAATAAGTAGGCTGTTGTTTGGCATAAAAATCATTTTTTTAACACAACAACTGTAATTTTAGACGACATGGCCGTTAAAATTCGCTTACAACGCAAAGGGCGCAAAGGCGCACCTTTTTACCACATCGTAATCGCCGACAGCCGCTCGCCCCGCGACGGTAAATTCATCGAGCGCATCGGCTCTTACAATCCGATGACCTCTCCTGCAACTATCGAACTCGACAACGATAAAGCATTAGAATGGATTGGCAACGGCGCACAACCTACCGAAACGGTAGATGCTATCTTGCGCTTCAAAGGCGTTAAATTCCGTAAACACCTTCAACTCGGTGTTAAAAAAGGCGCAATCACGCAAGAATCGGCCGACGATACTTGGACAAAATGGAACGATGAGAAAACTACAAAAGTAGAAGCTCGTCGCGAAGCCAGCAAAAAAGCCAAAGTTGATTTTCATGTAGCCGTAAATGGTCGTGCGAAAGCAAAACCTGCTGCTGCCGAGCCTGCTGCCGAATAATAACTGGCATCGAAAACCGTGATTATTTTTACATCGCTACTTAGCTTAATTCTTGTTTAGCTTAATTCTTGTTAGCTTAATTCTTGCCTTAACTTTTTCGAAAGTTAAGGCAATTTTTTTTTTTTTTGCTTGGGCAGAAAGTGCTAAAATGCAACGCTATACAATTACTGTCTGATAGCTTCTACGGGGTCCATTCGGGCGGCTTGCCAAGCGGGGATAGCTCCTGAAAGTACGCCAATAACGACGGAAGTTCCTACGCCGAAAATGATGTTTTTGGCAGAAAGGAAGATGTCGTAACCAAAGATATAAGACGCTAAAAAGGTGGCTAAAAAGACCAAGGCGATGCCGATAATTCCGCCCATTAAGCATAATAAGATGGCTTCAATCAAAAATTCAATCAAGATAACGTAGCGTGGTGCGCCTAATGCTTTTTTGATACCAATGATGTTTGTGCGCTCTTTGACCGAAACGAACATGATATTTGCTACGCCAAACGCACCAACTAAAAGCGAAAACATACCGATAAAAAAGCCGGCCGACCGCAATACGGAAAACAGCGTGTCTAATGCTTTTTCTATTAAAGAAAGGTTGTTTAAGGCGAAGTTATCGCCTTCTTTTGGCTTTAAACGGCGTTTTACGCGCAAAACCCAGGTCAAATCGTCTTTTAGGGCATCTATGCTTACGCCTTTTTTGGCTTTGACGCAAACGGCTCCTGCGCGTATTTTCTTTAAATTGTAGGATTTATTGACCATCGTGTAGTTCAATAAAAGCACGTTGTCGAAGGGTACGGGGTTGAATAGGCTATTTCCTTCTTTTTTTATTACGCCAATTACTTCTACGCGCCACCGCTGCACGGCAATTGTTTTGCCAACGGGGTCGATGCCTTCGCCAAACAGTTTTTCGGCAACATTGCTGCCAATAACTACTTTCGGGTCGCCATGCTCTATTTCGAAGGGGGTGAAAAAACGCCCGTTGTCGAACTCCAAATTGAAAATTTCGGCGTAATGCGAGGTGCAGGCAATGGTAAATACGTTGGAAACGTTCGATGACCGAAACTTTACGTTGCTCGTGCCGATGATGCCGTAATAGGCAGCAACATCGGCCGACGGCGCACGCTCCATAATTGCGACCATTTCCGAATAATTGGCGAATGGGCGTTTGAAGTATTCGTCGAGCTTTTCTTGGGTGAGGGCTTCGCCGAAAGGCACGATGGAAATATACACCACGTCGTCGCCCAATTTTTTAAAGCTATCTTTGATATTATCGGCAAGCGAATCGACGGCACTTGTGACCGAAACAACGCACCATATTCCAATTGTGATGCCTAATAAGGACAAGAACGTGCGCAATCTATTCGAGCTGAGTTGCCCCCAGGCTTGAATAAAGGCTTCGTAAAGTATTTTTAGAAATATTTGCATACCGTATTAAGTAGTTGTAGTAGTTAGTAGTCGTAGTGTATAAATATAAAAAAGAAACGACGTACTAAATTAACGCAAAATCAGTGATTTTGTTTTCAAAATAAGAAAAAACGCTTTACACTAAATAGTGCAAAGCGTTTTTTGTAAAATAGTGCCGAAAAGCGATAATTAACGTTTAAGCGTCATGCGCGGCTTTGCAACGCGAGCTGCGGGTGCAGCGTTTTCAACGGCATTGCACTCGTCGGCACCTGCGCCCGAATTGGAAACAACA
>JBEEMU010000617.1:0-8308 GCA_041192485.1 Bacteroidota bacterium
ATGACAACAGGCGCAAGCAATGGTTTTGTCTTAAAATCAGATGCCGCAGGCAATGCAACTTGGGTAAACCCGAATACGCTCACCATTATTCCCAACAAACTACAAGATGCCGATGCAAATACCAAAATTCAAGTAGAAAAAAATACAAATGAAGATATTATCCGTTTTGATATGGCTGGAACAGAACGCTTAGTGCTAACAGGCGCGAAAATAGAGCCTAAAAACAACGGACAATCCGTATTTTTGGGCGAATTAGCAGGTGCAAATGAAGACCTAAGCAATAACCAAAACGTTTTCTTAGGTTATGCCGCAGGGCAAAACATCACCGCAGGCAGCCACAATATCGCTATCGGTCACAGTGCCTTAGCCACTACTGAAACGACAAATAATAATATCGCAATTGGTCATTTGGCACTCAATAAAAACGTGGGCGGCGTGGACAATACCGCACTCGGTACGTCGGCTGGTTATAATAATATGGGTTCGGGAAATGTGTTTTTGGGCTACAATGCAGGGGCAAACGAAACAGGTAACGACAAACTATATATTGATAACACAAACACCGCAACACCTTTGATACAAGGCGATTTTGCAGCAAATACTTTGAAAATAAATGGTGCGTTTCAGGCTACGCAAGATGCAAAAATCAATGGTAAAATAAGTATAAATACGCCTATTATGGGTAGTTTGGGCAATGATTTGGCTTATCCGCGTTTAGAAATGCGCTCTAATTCATCGGATAGTAGCGATTTTAATATGACTTTATTTGAAAATTCAGGCTTTAGCCCTTGGATAAATATTGCACACGCACGCGGCTCATCTACTACACCCTCTATCTTGCAAGATGGCGATGGCTTGTTTGCTATCAACGCACAAGGCTATAACGGCACCGAATTTAAAGATTTGGGCGGTATTGATATGAAAATAAATGGTAGCGTAAGCCCAACAAGTATGCCTACAGAAATGAACTTTACCACAACGCCTGTTGGTAGCAGCAGCAGTCAAACCCAAATGACGATTACAAGTAGTGGAAACGTCGGTATAGGCATCTCTAATCCTACCAATAAATTGGAAGTTGTTGGTACAACCAAAACCACTAATTTACAGATGACGACAGGCGCAAATAACGGTTATGTCTTACAATCAGATGCCGCAGGCAATGCCACTTGGGTAAATCCGACTACCATCGCTACACCCGAAACTGACCCAAAAGTAGGCAGTTTGACCAATAATTACACACCACACTGGAACGGTACAAGCCTTGCAAATGGTAAAATAATAGACGATGGCGCACACGTCGGTATTGGTATGACACCGAGCAATAATTTAGACGTAAAAATGGGCGTATCAAGTACTACAACACTTGAAATTGACCAAGATAATGGCGGTGGTTTTGGTACAACGCACGTTGCCGCTTGGCAAACATTTACCGCTACGACTAATGGTAGTTTGAATAAAATAGGGCTGAAAATATATGTACCAAATGCCGACACACGCACTGTAAAAATATACGATGGCGAAGGCACTTCGGGTACTTTATTATACACTTGCGCAACTGTAACCGTTATAGCAGGCACGTCCTACTGGTTAGATTTTCCCGTGAGCGGCGTAAGCCTTATTGCTGGGAATAAATACACGATTGATATAGACGACTCTTATCATATTTTATTGAATACCAACGATGTGTATGCTGGCGGTAGGCTAAGCGTTAATCCTACCTACGATTTTCGTTTTCGGGTGTATATGCAAAATAACGCATCGTTCTCGGTCAGTAATACGGGTGTAACTGTAAATAATTATATGCTACCAACTGCCGACGGCGCAGCAAATTATATTTTGCAAACGAATGGCGCAGGGCTAACTTCGTGGGCGAACCCGAATGGCTTGATTACGGTTGCCGAAAGCGACCCAAAAGTAGGCAGTTTGACCACTAATTATTATCCAAAATGGAACGGCACAACGCTCGCTAACGGGCAGTTGTACGATAATGGTACGCAAGTTACAATTGGTACAACCTCGCTTACGCAAGCCAAATTCATTGTGAATGGAAATACAAGCAGTAGTGGCAACTACGGCTACCTAAATAGTTCGGGCAGTACGGGTACTGTTAGCAGTGGCGCGGGTAATTATTCTATTTATGCTGTTGCGCGTGTTGCGGCAAGCGAGTTTAACGCTTTTTCGGATAAACGCATTAAAAACGTCATTGGCGTTTCTAATCAAGAACACGATTTGGAATTATTATCAAAAATAAAAATTACCGACTATAAAATGATTGATACCATTGCAAAAGGTAATCAAATACACAAAAAAGTAATCGCACAAGAAGTAGCCACAATACTACCCAGCGCAGTCAATAAAACCACCGAGTTTATTCCAAATATTTATAAAACGGCAGCCATAGATAAAGATGGTTTTATTGCTTTAGAAAACCACAAACTTATCGTTGGCGATAAAGTTAAATTGTTTTTTGATACAAAAGAGGAAATTGTAGAAGTGAAAAATAGCAATGAAAAAGGTTTTTATGTAAATTATCGTCCCTCCTTCGGAGAGGCAGGCGGTAGGCTTTTCGTCTTCGGCAAATTAGTAAACGATTTTCATACCGTTGATTACGAAGCATTGAGTACGCTCAATATTTCCGCTACGCAAGCTTTGCTAAAACGTTTAAATGATGCTGAAGCAAAAGTAAAAGCACAAGAAAACCGTTTAGACGAACAAGCCAGCCGTTTAACGAAATTAGAAGCCATTATTTTTAAAACAACAGCAGAGCATTAAATTAGCATAAAAACAAAAATTGTAAATTTTATGTTATTTTTAATATTATTTAGAAATAAAAAACCGAAGTCTGCTTTCAGCAGACTTCGGTAAAGCAAAAAATTAAAGATAATGACCATAACAAGAAATGAAAATGACTAATTCATTATCTTCTTGAATTTCGTAAATAAGACGGTGTTCTTGGTCTATACGGCGTGACCACATTCCTGAAAGATTGTGTTTCAATGGTTCAGGTTTACCAATTCCTTCAAAAGGCGTTTTAGAAACAATACGCATTAAGTCAAAAACTTTCACTGCAATACGCTTGTTGTCGGTAATCCAATCCTGCAAGGCATCTCTAAACTCGTCACGCATTTCGGTACGATACGCCATCAGAGTCCCATTGATTTTTGAAGGTCATCAATATTATCAATAGCGATAACACCAGTTCTATCGCCAGTAATATGGCGATTAACCGCATTTTGAGTACGAGTTAAACGTTCTTCATGCAATTCATTCATCTCTGTGCGTTGACCAAAAGCACGAAATAAAAATGAAATGGCTTGCAAAAGCCAAGTATGTCGGCTATGAATAGTTAAAGTCATAATTGGAAAAGTTTTAGATAGATTTTAAAAACGATGGTTTTCAGGCTGCAAAGTTACAATTTTATCTTTATTATTAGCAATTTTATTTTTATACCATACAAAAATACTCTTCCAATGCCAAATCCCCAATATCTAATCTCCAATCCTCAAACACCATGTTCATATTCCGATGAACATCAAAGACATTTTAAATAAGGAATCAAGAAACAAATAACTATTGTTTTGCTATAAGTGCAAGTTTTAGTTTAAAAAGACATCTAACTCTTGTGCCCTCTTTTAAACCACTTTGTTGTCATGCAAAACTCTGCGAACCTCTGCGTTTAAAACCCGGCTCTGCATCTTAAACCACAATGCATCTTTTTAGACTTCGGTGCTACTGCACCTTAGAATCCGGCACGATTAAATGGATAAACGACTTAGCATATTTTACAATAAAATCAATTTTCAGAATAAAATGAAAAAAATCCTTCAAACCCTACTCTTGCTTGGCGCAATAAACGGCTCAATAAGCACATTTGCGGCGGCTCAAACCTTATTATACATTGCTAATGGCGCAACCGTTTATGCAAAATCAGCCACAACAACAACGGCTTTGCAGGTAAACGGCGCAATCTTGAATAACGGGCAACTCATAGATGCGGGGCGAATAGTTAGCACGGGTAGCCTACAAAACAACAATTCATTGATTGGCAACGGCATACTAAGTGTCGCAGGCAATATAGCGAACGGCAGCGCAGCCTCGCTTAGTCCAGGTATATCCGATGTCGGTATGATGACGCTCATCGGCGATTACACTATGGGTAGCAGTGCCTTAAATATCGAGTTAGGAGGCGCAGCATCTACTGCAGATTATGATAATTTGGCAGTAACTGGCGCGGCAACATTAACGGGTGGAACGCTCAATGTTTCGCTCGTAGGCGGCTACACGCCCGTAGGCGGCGAGAGTTTTAGTGTGCTTTCAGCCACTAATTTAGTGGGCGCATTTGCTACCCTCAACCTGCCTACTTTGTCAGGCTCTTTAACCTGGGCAACCGAATATAACACGAGTACGGGCATCTTCAAACTGTCTATTTCCAGCCCGTTGCCCGTCAAACTCCTATCCTTTCAAGCCGCTCGCGAAAAATCGGCTGTTCGGTTAGATTGGTTTACCGCCACCGAAATAAACACCCATCATTTCGATATAGAGCGTAGTGCCGACGGCTTGCATTTTGAAAAAATAGCACAAGTTTCTGCAAAAGGCTCCAATTCAAACTATACTAATTGGGATAATCAGCCGCTTCAACATAGCAATTATTACCGCCTAAAAATGACAGATATAGACGGTCGTTTTGAATATTCGCCCGTTGTATCCGTCAAAATGCCCGAAGAAAACGCCATTCGAATATACCCAAATCCAAGCACGAGTGCCGTTTATATACAAACCGCCGACCGCGCCCAAGCAACCGCTTTAATAGATGCCAAAGGAACCTTGATTTCGTCGTTTTCCACCGTTCCCGAGCAATTAGATGTTGCCGATTTGCCCGCAGGTTTCTATACCTTAACTATTGGTTTGCAAACAATGAAAATAGTGAAACAATAGGAGAATGAGAAGAAATAAGTAGCACCAGAATTTCGCGCCAGATTTGGTATGAACAAAAATCAAAGGCAATCTAAGTTGCGTTTGATTTGAAATCAACACACTTCGTGCAGACGAATAAAATGGGTATATTATTTGTTTCCTGATACCTTAGACATTCGGTTTAAAAATGTAGATTGTATCGGATTACTCCCCTACGATATAGAACATCGCATTGGTAATTGGTCGTATATAAATAATCACGGTTTTGAAACCCTGTAAAAATGGGATACTTTTAGGTATTATAACCGTGTTTATTTAGCCGCAGGCACTCACTAAGTAAGGCGAGTTAAGGATGGTATAAAAAAATAAAAAAATGTCAAAAAAAAAAGAACAAGCTATTTCCTTTTGTCGTACCTTTGCAACATCTAATTAAATAATACGTTTTATACAACATAAAAATCTACTTAACGGAAAAGCCGACACTTTTTTCAAAAGGTAAGTAAGAGGTTGTAGAGAACGTGCTAAATTATATATTAGCGATAAAATTTGTACTTGTATCAAAACAAGTGCACTACTTGTCATATAATATTAATTTCGGTGCGTTCCTGCTACTTTTCTGCAATATTTGCCTTGGGTTTCTTGTCGGCTACCTCCGTTAAGTGTTGCAAAAAGTACAGGGTACGCGCCTTTTGTTTGGGTAAACCTGTATCTATTGCTATTGTTTATTTTTTTAATTTGCGCAAATTAAAAATTCGGTTAAATTGTAAAAAATTTACCACAACTCAATTAAGCAATTCTCACTATTTAACACAGGTATCATTTTAACAATATGATTACTCAAATTAAAAAAACATGGATACTCGCATTTGCCTGTATCTGCTTGGTTGCTGCTGCAACTACTTTTTCTGGGTGTAAAAAAGACGACCCATTAAATACCGCAACGGGTACAAAAGCAAAGCCTTCTTACCGCTTGACGGCTACCAACAAATTACTTTTGTTGACCTTTACCTCGCAACTCTCCACAAATGACTGTGGAATGCTCGTGTTCAATAATGTCGATGCCTTAAATTGGTTTCAAAAAGAGTATTTGAACACTATTCCTAAATGGGAATATGACTCTACCGCATCAAACGGTCGCTTTCCCTTTCAAAATGCGTTGGAAGATGCCCTCAATTTCACGTCTTTGCGTAAGCGTCATGAAAATGATGAAAATTCGTATGGCCCCGATTTTTACCTGCACGACCCTGTTTATATAGGCTCAGAAGATATGTCTGCGGCTTTAAATGAATTTCATGAAATGCAGGTAGGAGGCTCATACATTAAATTTTTGCCGAATAACTATGCCGCTGAAATAATAGGCTCCAATAAAAAGGCACTCAGTTTGGTTCGCGCTCGCGGATTACTTGCACGACACCCAGACTTACGTTTCAAAAACCTAAACACAGGGGAGTATGAAAACAACCCTATCGGTCCCGTCAATAATAGTACAGACGGACCCATCATCATTGCGCCAGATGAAACAGACGGCACATGTATGCTTACGATGGGTTCGGGAAGGGTTGAGAGATTAATTAGTAATTTTAATGCTGTTGTACACGATTATAGGAATGGGACAACAGCTACTGCAAGCTTTACTTGGTCTGTTATTCGCAATAGCGTTCCTATCAACACCTATGTTGGGCAAAACGTAACAATTACCTTTCCAGAGGTGACAAGTTTGACAAATGATTATGATGATTTCATCGTTCGTGTAACCGCACATACTGATGCGAGCAGCACTTGTGGTAATGCTAATTTTACTGCTGATTATAGTGTGAGAATTTACAAAGCGGGACATGACTGCGATAAACAAGGTCATTACCGATTTGCAGCTAAAACATTTGACCATGCAGGCAATACATTTATGCTTTCAGGCGAAATCGGACAAGAGCAATGGTCTGCATGGCTAGGAGGCAGGCATAGAATGTATGCAACTACTCGCTTGTATAAACGAAATGATAACGGCGATTTCGAACCCTATAGTCCACATTTGTTTACATACGAGGAAACAAAAGTTTTTGTCTATTTTAATTATTTTTTAGAAGGCTGCACTGTCTATCATGATGGTGGCAACCCGAATAGTAATGCTCATGCCTTCCCTTTAGCTGGTGAAGTAAGGGAATATAATGATATGGGAAGTGATCGTAATTACTTTGGAACCGTAGGTAATGAAACAGACCGCGCTCATGCATTTAAGGCCACCTTTCAGGCGCGTATGCAAAGCAATGTAATAATTTCGATGACGGTTCCTATATCAGGGCCTTTATAGCAATATATTTCTTAAAGATGGTTTCGTAAACGTATGGTTTTACGAAACTATCTTTTATTTTTTAAAAACGTTTATACACTATTTTCTATTTATGAAAAAAATAATTTTCAACCTTGTTTTTTTACTCACGCTAATAAATTTTACTTTGGCGCAAAAAAAAATAAATTTCGAAGCGCACTTAGGCTTAGGCTTATCTAATCATATTGCCGATGTTTATTCATTTCCGCTCGGCGGCAAAAGCTTTTACCCTTTCAACTCGCAACCTATCCTCCGCCCTAATTTTTCGCTGACCGCAAACTATGAAATTACCCCTAATTTAGGGATTCGCTTAGGGGTAAACTATCACTGGACAGGCTCTTATCATAAGGATACCTCAACTACGAATAGCTCTTCGTTTCTTTCTCCCAGTATACATCATATTTTTACCGTAACGGAAAGAGAGCGTTCTATGCATAATTTTGCGCTTGATATTTCGTCATCTTATCAAATAAAAAAAATAGGATATGTTCGATTAGGTGCTTATTTGCAACACGTTCTATCGCTTCCAAAACCCGACGTTTCGAGCTATGTCAAAATAACCTATACCGAATACTATACAGACCCTAGTACGCTTGCATTAGATGCGGCAAGCCGATCCTATATTTACACGCCTTCTGGCCCTTTTTATTTTGAGCAACAAGATATGTTTGATAACGACTATGGAATATATGGAGGCATTGGGAAATCGTGGGGCGATAGATGCAGCGCAGAGCTTACTTACTGGCGCGGTTTCAATTCAAAATACGCATCAGACCCTACTCTTGGCTGGGCTTATTCGCTGTCAAATGAATTGCTAAAATTGTCGTTTGGCTATCGTTTTGGGCGTATTGATTTTAATAAAAAATAAAATTTGAAAAATAAAATTTGAAAAATAAAAAAGAGGTGGCTTTGCGTTTTGCAAAGCCACCTTTTTTAAGGTATTCTGTGTTAGTCTAATATTTCAAGGGATAGCAGGTAGCCGCAGCGCGGCGTGGTCTTTGTAGTTCATATCGGTGGCGACCTAATAAAGGTGCATCGCACCGTAGTATCCAAACAATGCATTTATAG
>JBEEMU010000618.1:0-5275 GCA_041192485.1 Bacteroidota bacterium
CGCTTGTCAAGCTATCGAGCATAATCGGCGAAACGCCCGTAATAAACATTCGGCCAATAACGCCATCGTTTGCGCCATTTTTCAGTGCTTCATAAAACTTTCGTACCCAACCGTTTTGCGTCACTAATTTTTTAAAGGTATCTAATCGCAAGGCAATCAACTCGTTAGCGAAATGGTCGTACTCATCGATGAGTAGGTAAACCTTGCGGTCAATTCCGTTTAAATGGTCAAAAAATTCGCGCATCACGTCATGCGGCATTTTATTTTGTAAAATCGTTTTGCGCTTCTCGTCATTAAAGTACGCAGGGTAATTATTCATAAAATTGCCAACAGCACCGCATACCGCCAATAAAAATGACTGAATTAGTTGCTCGTCAGTTTCTGTACCAATGCCACTAAAATTAAAGCGCAAAATAAGGTAAGAATTTGCTTCGGGGGTCGGTTTTTTTCCAACATGATAGTTGCCAAATAAAAAGTCGAATTTTTCTTTATATTGTATGCCATAGTAATATTGCAACACAGAAATCCACATCGATTTTCCAAATCGACGGGGGCGGAGAAAGGCGAGGTATTGCGAACTTACATTTTCTAATAACTCGATATGGTCGGTTCTATCTACATAATAGAAACCGCGTTGCACCATCGTTTCAAAATCGGCAACGCCGTAGCCTATTTTTATCATTATTTAGTTGGAAAACTATCGTTTTGGTAAAAAAAGCTCTGCCAACATACAACGAGCCGAACCGCCGCCATACATTTCAATCGTGTAGAGTGGAGTCTGTAAAATAGTAGTATGTTCGGTTATTTGAGCAATTTGTGTGGAATTCAATGACTTAAAAGCCTGCTCGGACATCACTAAAAAGGTGTCGCCTTGCGTATTGCGCACCTGTAACATATTGCCCGCGAAATGCTCTAATTGTTCGAGCGTAATTTCAATAACTTCCTTCGCCGTATCTTCGAAGCACTGATACAATAGCTCGCGTTCTGGCTCGTTTTTCACCGTTTCCATACAGATAACCACAAACGTTTCGCCAAGTGCCATTACAACATTCGTGTGGTAAATATCGCTGCCACTTCTATCGACGCTACGGAACGCAACAGGTTGATAGTCAATAGCATCGCAGTATTGATAAAATAAACTTTCGTTGGTACGCGGACTGATGCACGCATAAATAACCTGATGCTCGCGGTCGATAATCATCGAGCCTGTTCCTTCCAAAAAGCGGTTATCTGCTTCGTGCAAACTGAGGTCGATAATATTATTGACTTCAAATTTTGCGTTAAGCGATTCAACTACCTCGTGGCGGCGTTCTAAGCGGCGATTTTCGGCATACATGGGGTATAAAAATACTTGCCCGTCAGCGTGAAACGACACCCAATTATTGGGGAATACCGCATCGGGTTTGATGGGGTGAGGCGAATCTTCAACAATGACTACATTTACGCCAGCTTCGCGCAAAAGAGTAGCTAACCCTTCAAATTCTGCTTGTGCCTGGGCCTTAATGACCTCATAATTAGTGGCTCCTTCGCTATTTTGGAACGAATTATTGGTCGCAGTTTGTGCGTTATACCCGAAATTTGCAGGGCGCACCATTAGTATAGTATCAGTAGTTTGCATGATTATAAAGTAACATTCGGTTTACAAACGGCAAAGGTAGTGCATTTTATGAAAACTTTTATCAAAACGTCAGAATATTTTGTTATCTTTTTATCCGTCAATTTGTAGAAAAAATGAAAAAAATGCGTACCTTTGCGGCGCAAAATTGTAATCATAATATGAAATTATCGGATTTTAACTTCGAATTACCACAAAAATTAATCGCACAAAACCCGTCGGAGGAGCGTGGCGATTCTCGAATGATGGTCGTAAATCGCGCAAAAGGCACGATTGAGCATAAATCATTCAACGATTTACTCGGCTATTTTGAGGAGGGCGACGTGATGGTGTTTAACAACACAAAAGTATTTCCTGCTCGTATGTTCGGCTCAAAAGAGAAAACAGGCGCACGCATCGAGGTCTTTTTACTTCGCGAACTGAATCGTGACATCCATTTATGGGACGTTTTGGTAGATCCTGCGCGTAAAATCCGTGTAGGCAACAAACTTTACTTCCATGATAGTATGGGAAATGAGGTATTAATAGCCGAAGTAGTGGACAACACGACATCGCGTGGCAGAACCGTTCGGTTCATTTTTGACGGCACGAATGATGATTTTAAAAAAATCTTACACACTTTGGGACACACACCGTTGCCTAAGTATATCAATCGGGAGCCTGACAAATTGGACACCGAGCGTTATCAAACCGTGTATGCCAAAACCGAAGGCTCGGTGGCCGCCCCTACCGCAGGAATGCATTTCACCGAAACGATGATGAAGCGACTTGAAATAAAGGGTATAAATTTCGCAGAGGTAACGCTACACGTCGGTTTAGGCACTTTTCGCTCGATAGAAGTAGAAGACTTGAGCAAACATAAAATGGATGCCGAATACTATTATATCCCCGAAGCCGCCGCCGATTTGGTAAATAATGCTAAAGAAAAAGAGCGCAGAATTTGCGCCGTTGGTACAACCTCTATGCGCACCATCGAATCGTCTATTTCGGCAATGGGAACGCTTAAAGCATCGGAGGGTTGGACAAATTTATTCATTTATCCACCCTACGAATTTGCTGTACCAAACACAATGATTACCAATTTTCACCTGCCAAAATCGAGTTTGCTTATTTTAGTAGCTGCTTTCGCAGGCGACGAGCTGATTGCGGAAGCCTATAATCAAGCCGTAAAAGAAAAATATCGTTTTTACAGTTATGGTGATGCGATGCTTATTATTTAGGCGATTAGGAAACAAACAACAATTATAAACGACACTCGTTTCTTGGAATTTGATGCTTTAGCGCATAGTAGTCATCTAAATAGTAGTCATCTAAATAGTAGTCATCTAATTAATTTGTATCACTTAAGGGTTATTATGTTTCACGACCCTAACCTATTTAGCACAAGCGCGGCTTATGCTCCATGTATTACCGTCGGTTCAAATGTTAATAATTCGAAATATACTAAGTAGTAGTATCTAAATAATGGATTTTCAATAGGTTATATTTTTCAGTAGCACCTAAACCTAAAAAAATAAAAACGCCGATTTATAATAAAAAAGGAAAACGAGTTGGTTGGCGGAGGCAGCCTACGATAACAGTTGCACTTAGTACGGCTAACGAGCAAACAACATAGCGAGTATTTATACACTACTATTTTAAGTGTGCCAATAAGCAAAAAAATCACAATAAATTAGGACGGAATCACTCTATTCGACGCACACACCGCTCCTTTTACCATTTAATAGACCAGTCGTATTATTTTCCGCAGGACAATTTTGCGGTGGAAAACGACCGGCTGAAATTTCACGGCATTCCACTAATGGAATTAGTAGAAAAGCACGGAACGCCGCTAAAACTGACGTATTTACCCGATATTTCTACGAAAATACACGCCGCACAAGACTGGTTTAACACCGCAATCGCCGAACACGAGTACACGGGTAATTACTACTATTCTTACTGCACGAAAAGCAATCATTTTGCCTATATATTGCGCGAAGCATTCAAAAACGGTATTCATTTGGAAATGTCGTCGGCTTTTGACGTGAATTTAGCTTACAAATTATTCAACGAAGGCTTAATTGATAAAAAAACCTATATTTTATGCAACGGGTTTAAAACAGACGCTTATTTAGACGGTATTTTGCAATTACATCAAGATGGTTTTGAAAATGTTATCCCAATTTTGGATAATATGAACGAACTCGATGACTACGAAACGATGGATTTCCCGTACTTCAAAATCGGTATTCGAGTAGCAACCGAAGAACAACCAGGCTTCGACCTCTATACCTCGCGATTCGGCATTCGACACTCGCAAGTCATGAAGTTTTACCAAGAGCGTATTCACGACAATCCAAAAATCGGCTTGAAAATGCTGCACTTCTTTGTTTATACAGGTATTAAAGACACGACTTACTATTGGAATGAGTTTGACAAATGTATTAAAGTGTATTGCGACCTCAAACAATTCTCCACGTCGCTTTCTTTATTAAATATCGGCGGCGGCTTTCCTATCCGCAATTCGCTTGGCGATACTTACGAACACTCCTATATGATTAGCGAAATTGTGCGGCAGTTAAAAGAAATTTGCGACGAAAACGACATTTCCAATCCCGATATTTTTACCGAATTTGGAAGTTATACCGTCGGCGAAAGCGGCGCGGCGATTTTTAAGGTTTTAGATACAAAATGGCAAAATGACCGCGAACAATGGTATATCATCGACAACTCGTTTATGACTTCGCTGCCCGACACTTGGGGTTTGCAAAAAAAATTCATCATGTTGCCTATCAATAAATGGGGCAACGAATACGAACGCGTCGTTCTGGGCGGCTTGACGTGCGATAACGATGATTATTACGACGACGACGGCCAAGTTTTACTGCCAATACACGACCCTTCCGACCTCGAACCGCTTTATCTCGGCTTTTTCCACACCGGAGCTTACCAAGAAAGTATCGGCGGTTTCGGCGGCATTCACCACTGCTTGATACCACAACCAAAACATATTCTGATAGATAAAGACGAAAATGGCAGACTCATAGACACCGTTTTCGCCGAACCACAGAATGGCGAAGAAGTAATGAAATTATTGGGATATTAGACGTGTATGATATATTAGAGGTATGATTTGCTATTAATTATTTTATAAAAATCATAGGCAAAGCAGCGTTTTAAATAAAAATTTCGTTTTAATAAAAAAAGCCGTACCTTTGTGTGTTAAAATATGGTGCGTTAAAATATGAAGAAAATATATCAATTCCTTTTATTCGCTGCTATTCTTGTATTTACTGCAACAAGCTGCGTACCCGAGATTGAAAGAGTGAAGAAAAGCACTGATTTCAAGTATAAACTCGAAAAAGCCCTTTTTTATTACGAAAAGGAGAACTATACCGATGCCCAAACATTGTTTGAAGATGTAATGCCTTTTTATAGAGGCAGTGCAAATGCAGAGGAAATTGCGTGGCATTATGCCAATTGCTCGTATTCATTAAGAGAATACACCACTTCGGCGTATTATTTTAAGCAATTCACGAACACGTTTCCGAACAGCAAATACAACGAAGATGCAACTTATATGATTGCCTCAGCCTTCGACAAGCTGGCTCCTAACCAAATGTTAGACCAAGAAAACACGCGCAAAGCCATCGAAGCGTATCAGTTGTTTATCAATAC
>JBEEMU010000619.1:0-3366 GCA_041192485.1 Bacteroidota bacterium
TCCCCCAAATTGTCTTACTGCTGAACTTATTGCTGCTTTTGCAATATTGCCTGCGTATACTGCTGCTCGTTGTTTCATTGCTGCGGGTATTTTAGAAACACCTGCGCCTATAAACCCTGCTACTTTCCCACCCAAATAGCCATATGCTGCTTCGGTAGCTCCTTGCTTCAAGGCATCACCCCAGTCCATACCATCAATTTTTCCATTTAGCGTCCCAGTAATAAGTCCATAAGCAGCACCTGCGGCGGCGGGTCCTCCTGAAACTCCTATTAGCCCCGCCGCGGCACCTCCTGCAAAGCCAGACCCGAAGTACATAGCTCCTTGACCAAGCCCTGACCAACTCATTGACAGGTTACCGCTATTGCTTGCCACATTCATAAATCCTCCAACAAGTCCTCCTATCAACGCAGCTGCGCCATGTATCGGGTCGTGTCCGTCGGGGTCGTTATATTTTATCGGGTTGCCGAAGGCATACGAATAGCGGTTGATGCCTTGCGAACCTGGGTGAACGATGCCATCTGGCGACAGCATTCTACCGAGTGCAGGGTCGTAGAGCCTGCCGTTCATGTTTATCAAAGCAAAGGTCGGCAACTCTTCGTGGCCAGTGTAGCCGCGATACCACCATTTTAGCGGCGAGGTAGCGGCAATGCCCGCATCGGGTGTAGCATAATCAAACGTAAACGGATTGCGACGGCGCCCCCATGCGTCGAAACTGCGCTCATACACTATCGTGCTGCTCGTGTTTGCGAAAGCAATAATAGAGCCTAGATGGTCGGTGAACGGGTAATACACCTCTTCCGCGCCGCTATTTGTTTTCACAATAACTGCACAAATGCCATCGCCGCCTTGTATATAATGTATTTGTCGGTTGATGACGGTTCCACTTCTATTGTCTAAGTCTATTTCATAATCGCCTAAATAGTAGCGCGTATCGCGGACGGTCGTTATTGCGCCTACGGTTTCGGTTAAAACCGATTTGCAGCGTTGCAAACCCTCGTCGTAGTCTAAGGTCATTTTCCAATTACTCGTTCCTTTTACTTCTTGTATCAAACTCGGCTGATGATACATCGTGTAGGTAATATTTTGGGGCTGAGTATTGATAAGTCCTTGGGCATTTTCAGTAGAAACCGCCGAATATATTTTGGCAGCATCGTAATTAATGGTGCCGATACCCGCTTTTGTGGTAATATTGCCATTGTTTGCAAAAGCGGTTGTTGCGGTAGCCGTTGTTGCGCCAAGCGGTTTTTCATACAAACCTTCGCCTACGCCAAGTGGGGGGTCTAAAGACGTGTAGTTATAAACATTTGCAGTATTTAATCTATCAAAATTATCGTAAGTAAACGACTCTGCTTTGCGCGTCAATCCTGCATTTGTAGAAGGAAAAACGGGTGCACCTGTAGCCGTTGTATTACTTATGTCGGTAAAACGCTGTGTGATATTCGAGAAGTTGGTCGCCCAAGTAATTTCATTGTAGAAAATCGGAATTGTATTATTCGTTTTTGTCACGATGCGACTTGTTTCATGCCCTTTCGTTATGTTTCGCGCCACATTCATTGCCGTTTGTGCTACTGCTGGACTCGATGGAAAATTCACATTGAGGCGATAGTTAACAAATCCGTTTGGCGTAAAATCGCCTGCTTCAAAATATTTAATCGTGCCTGCATCATTGGTTACGCTTGCCAGAACGCCTGCCGCAGGGTCATAGATTTGCTTCACGGCAAGCCCTGACGGGTAAACTTTGCGAATCATTTTATTATACACATCGTATTGATACTGTGTCGTATAACTCGTGGAGCTTGTCGCGTTATCGGCAATGGTTTCGAGGGTTGAAGTAGTACGCCCGAAAGCATCATAAGTATAAACCGTTGTATGCACATTGCCATTCGGCTTTACAAAGGCTTCTTTGTTCACTTTCCCCGTATTATTATTAGCCCAAGCCGTGCCTGTCGTGTAATTAAATTCGGTTCCTACAATATTTTTTACGGTTCCTTTTGTAAAGGTAGTTTTACATTTTCTACCCAATTCATCGTACAAATAATCGCGAACGTGCGAATCTCCCAGATGGGTTTCTGTCAATAATGAGGGTCATACCGCCTGTAGCCGTGTAAGCGTAAGATGTATTGACAATATCTCCGTCTTTACTAACAGATACTGCTCTATTTAGTTCATCAAACGTGGTCAAAATTTCGGTCTGCGTGGCATCAGTTGTTTTATAAGTTCGTCCGCGTACATCAAAAAAGATATTGGCTGTTTTCCACTGATTGAGGGTTGTGCCAAGCCCTGTTTCTTGAGTAAAGTAATCACCAATTTCGAGTATTACATAACCGACACCCAAAAAAAACTAATCGTTTAATTAAATTTTTTTTACCTTTGCGGTAAATTAGCAGTACACCATTCATGAAACTCTTACACCATTTTCTAGTTATAGAAGGGAATATTGGCGCAGGTAAAACCTCTTTATGCAACCGCCTTTCCGAGCAATTTGACACGCGTCTCGTTTTAGAACAATTTGCGGACAACCCATTCTTAGCCGATTTTTACGCCGAACCTGCTCGTCATGCGTTCACCGTCGAACTTTTTTTTATGTCGGAGCGTTATAAACAGTTGCAAGACCTACTTTTGGAACGAGAATTGTTTCAAACACAGGTAGTCGCAGATTATTTTTTTATAAAAACGCTTCTCTTCGCTGGGCGAACCTTAGAAGGCGACGAGTTTCGACTGTTTAAACGATTTTTCAAAATACTCAATAAAAGCTTTCCTACGCCCGACTTATTGGTCTATATTCACCGGCCCGTAGATGCTTTGCTGAAAAATATTCAGAAACGCGGACGCAATTATGAAAAGGATTTGAGCGGCGAGTATTTAGAAAATATACAGTCCGCTTATTTCGACTATTTTAAAAGCGAACCCGACTTTCCTATTCTCATCATCGATGTGCAAGATAAAAATTATTTAGAAAATGAACCTATTTATAATCAATTGATTGAATATATCAATAAATCGTATAAAAACGGGGTGCATCGCGTTGCTTTGTAATTACTTCTTAGGAAAGCGTGAGTAATAATTTCTTCTTCTTTCCTCACTTATCACCTATTTAATATTTTTCGTATGAAAACAATACAAACCGCCCTTCTTTTAACCTCTATTTTAAGTTATTCCTTTCTTGCGGTAGCGCAGGTAACGTCGCTCGAAAAAGCAACGAACGCCATGGCTTACAAAGATTTTCGTGCGGCGATGCCCTTATTAGAGAGCGTTTTGGCGGACGACCCTGCGAACGTGGAAGCACTGTCGAAAGTAGCGAAATGCTATTTAGTGACCTATCATTTGCCCGAAGCCGCCAATAGCTACGAATTACTGATGCCGCTT
>JBEEMU010000620.1:0-2579 GCA_041192485.1 Bacteroidota bacterium
AATAGAAAACACCCTGCCTCGACCATTATTTTGCGCCATATCTACTATGGTATAAAATAAATTTTCAATGACAGGGGTTGTTGCATAGTTGTCGTTTAATTGCTGATGAAATACATAGTATAAATGATGATTATTAGGCAGCGGAAGTATTAAGGCACTTTGTAAGAGCGGATACCCGTCTAAAAAACGCTGCCCACGCGAATAAAAGCCAATACTCAAGGTATCGTTACCTGCCAAACTATGCCCATCGGTACCATAAATAAAAATACCATTTGTATAAAACTGCAACCGCCCCAAGCTATCGCAAATAGAGGCAGAGGTACGCCAAAAACTCCCACTATCGGCTCGTGCGGTAATCACGGGGGTTAGTGTATTAAAATTCATATTAGTAAGTCCGAATCCAGCAGCTAAAGCATTTTGTGAATACCCTTGATAGCCCATATTCCACGAATAATCGCGTTTTAGGTCTGAAAGTGGTTGGCAGATTCCTTCAAGCCCGCCAATGCAGGGAAGGTTGAAACATAAAATTAAAATAATTATTGTTTTTTTCATACTGCAAAATAAAAATAGCAACCCACGCTTTTAAAAAACGCAGGTTGCTAAGTGTGAAAAGACTATTTGATAATGGCGATTTTTTGCTGATGCAAAATATCCCCTGTGTTGTTTCGTAAAATCAGACTGTATAAACCCGCGCTTGCTTGCTCAAAGGGCAATTGCAGCCGATAGGTATCGGCAGAAATACTCAAAGTAGTAACTATTTGCCCAAGCATATCGATTACCGTTACTTGCAAAGCCTCGTGTTCGCCTTGCAATAGCAGGTTAGTACTGTTTTGTGCAGGGTTCGGATAAACTTTTACAAGTAGCTCCTGTTTGATTTCGCTTTTTGGTTTTAGGCTACGCCATAATACACCTTGTTCGGCGCAAATCGCTCTATCATCGTAATTGGTACTATCAAATAAGGCGCAAATTGCGCGGGCTTTAAAGACCCCATCGCCACCCGAATAGGGGCATTGCGCCGCAATAGCCAATAATACAGGTCTGTCGACTTCGTCTAAATCATAGCCTTTTGGTAGGCTATTATAATAAATTTGATTGGCCATTTTTTCGTTGGTTTCAAAAACCTTTGAAGTAGCCACATTCCTATTTACGGCAAGTAGCGCGTTCAACTCGGCTTCATTTTCAGTCGCTAATACTGTATAGGTTTGGTCGGCGGTAGTTTGCCATAGTTTTAACTGCACGATTTTGCCGTAGCGTTGTGTTTCGTGCATACTGCGGTCGGTGGCAGTAAGCGTAGTATCTAAAAGCAAAGAATCTAAATATTTTATGCCCACCATTAAGCCATTTATTTGAAGGTCGTAGCTCGTTAATTGTTGTTGTATCAATGCGGTAGGGGTAAGGGCTGTTTTCGCCATTTCCTCTATTTGACTGTACATACCAACCGATTCTTGCGCCTTCGCCGCCGCAAAAGCGGCTAAAAGGCTGTCTTGCAACATTGTGCTATCTTGGCTTATTTTGGTGTATAAAGCTCGCTCTGCCGTCCATTTCAAACCTTCTTCATATACAATTAAGTCTAAATCGTCGGCAGCCACAGCATGTTCAAAATCATTGCCGCCTCCACCATCGCCAGGGGCAAGCAATTCAATGCATTGTTTATTATTACCAGGCACAGGGAGAAACCAGCTTTGCGTTGCCGGCGGCGGCGGCATAAAGGTAGTATTAGTATTACCCGTACTTTGATTTGGATTGACGGTGTACCCATCAAAACCATTATTTACCCTTGTAGTATTGTCGTTTTTTGCTGCCTGAATGGTATAACAAGCTGAGTTGTTCAGCCAAGTATTTCCATTGAGTTCTTGCTGTCCGGTAATAGAAGAAATAGTGTGCCACAAACCCGTAGCGTGTGTACCAAACCGATTCCGTCCGATTTCGGAGCCATCTGCATTGCTGATAGTACAATCGCCACTAAATGTAATGCCTTCTCTTAGGTTGTTTGTATTATTGCAGATAACCGCATTCGATTTGCTGCCATTGACAAAAATACCTATACCCATAGCTAATCCCGCGCCTGTTATTGTATTGTCCTCTAAGCGAGTATGTTCGCCGCCTTCTAGGAGGATACCTCGCTGGTCAATATTAGGTTGATTGCAATTCACAGTGTTTCCAACAAGCCAAAGTCCATGGTTACCTCTTCTGTTGTTATTACTTACCACATTGCTACACGAAATGCCTGTGTTTGCATCGCCCAAGTTGATAATATTGTTACTTATCTGCGAACCTGAAGCAAACGAAGCTGCGCCCATACAAGTCACAAAAAGGCCAATTCCTGCTCTATTTATCGGGTCGTGCATCGTGATGGTATTACCTGTAATAGAAAAATTATTCATATTAGGTCGCCCATTTGCCATAAAAATACCACGATTCGCACACGAAATCGTATTGCCTGTTATATTGACATTGAAATTTGCTGGGCTTGTATTGTTTACAGCCCAAATACCAGTTCGCGTCCTCGTTATCGTATTATTAGTTATACTATTGAGTCTTGATTCTTGCGCATGTAAACCTACGAAGCAGTTTGTTAT
>JBEEMU010000621.1:0-4937 GCA_041192485.1 Bacteroidota bacterium
GTTTGGCTTCGCCGAATAGTAAAATCATGTTGCATTATGCAAATCCGAATGAGGCGGATTGGTTTTTTCAATATGTGCGGCAACAGGCTATCAACTATGACATTATCGGCGTGTCTTACTACCCCTTTTGGCACGGCAATAGCCTAACGCAAACGCAACTCGCTATCCAGAAACTTGCGACCGACAACCAAAAACCTGTTGTTATTGCGGAAACCGCCTACCCCTTCTCTTCGGGTTGGAACGATTGGACGAATAACGTCGTCGGTAGCAGCGCAACACTCGTGCCGAATATGCCTGCTTCGTCAGAGGGGCAACGCCTTTTCATTGCCGAACTAAAACAAGGGCTGCACACAACAGGCATCAGCAAAGCCCAAGGTTTGTGTTATTGGGCGGGCGATTATATAGCGTTCAGAGGCGCACAAGCAGCAAATGGCTCTACTTGGGAAAACCTCGCGCTCTTCGATTTTCAAAATAATAATTTGCCCGCCTTAGATGAATTAGGGAAATAAGATGAAAATAAGGTGAAAATAAGGTGAAAATAAGATAAACACGCTTATCATTACGCTGCAACTTGTGGGCATTTTCGGAGTTAGTCCTGTTCTGTGTTAAAACCCAAATTTTTAACACAGAACAGGACTAACTCCTGTTACGCAGGCGGTTGCTGATAGGTGGCATCGCCCCGAACGATATTGTAGCATTCGGTTAAAACCAAATGTTACAATATCGTTCATCGCTACGCGATTTTACTAATAGGCACTCCTCTTGCGTAAGGCGAGTAACTTATGTTACGCACACTCTTGGCAGGCGCGACTTCCGTTCGCCTCACAAAACAAATACATGGAAGAATGCTTGAAGAAAGAGCGGACTCAAGTCGACCAGCCAGAAACGCGGCAAAGTTCCAAAGAAAGTCATCGTATTTGCTTCATTCATCTTGAAAAAAGGCTTGTTTATCCAGTTTTTTGTTGCGTAAAGCGCAAATGCCCTACCTTTGCGCCTTAGAAATAGATGCGACACAACAGCATTAAACAAGCTAAACGCCTGCGGCAAAATAAACGCTATTATAAATACCTCAAAACGCTGTATTTTACATGAGTTTAAAATAGCGATTATTTATACTCTACTACATGACCGATACATTAAAAAAAATAGGCTATCCGCTCCTTTTTTGGCTGCTATTGTTTGCCTTTATGCTGTCGTCGTCGCAGTTAGGTGCGCCGCCCGTAGAGCATCGCCCTGCAATAGATAACCCCTTAAGCGCAGCGATGGCAACTACGATGTTCTGCATCGTGCATTATATTAATATGTTTTTGCTGCACCATTTTTTTGAAAAAAAACGGTTGCAAGCATATATTATGGGCTTGCTTGCGCTGATAGGTGGATTTTCCCTGTTTTTATATATTGTCGTTTTTAAGCATTTTGTGAAAGTAAATATACCGTATATTGTGGCTTTAATAAATTTAATTATGCCATTACTTATTTCTACCGCATATTATTTTGTAAGAAAAGGCTTCACTATACAAATTAAACTTAATGCCTCGCAGGCAAAGCAGTTGGAAGCGGAAATGCAGTTATTGAAAATGCAGATACAGCCGCACTTTTTGTTTAATACACTGAATAATATTTATGCCACGAACCTCACCAACCATAAAGATGCCAACGAAATGATATTTCAATTAGCGGATATTCTGCGATTTGTTTTGGAAAGCGATAAAAAACAGTTTATAAAATTGGCGGAAGAAATGGAAATCATTGAAAACTATGTGGCATTAGAAAAACTGCGGCTGCACGACTGCAAGGTGACGATAACGAAAACTGGCAATTTTGAGGGCTTCGCCATTCTTTCGCTACTCTTGCTGCCGCTCATCGAAAATGCGTTTAAATATGGTAAAAACCGTATTCAAATTCAGTTTGAAATGCAAAATAACCTGTTTATTTTTAAATGCGAAAATGAAATTATTAGTAATGCGCAACGCAAATATTCGGGCAAAATGGGCTTGGAAAACGTGAAAAAACGCCTGTCGCTATTCTACCCGAATAGCCACACGTTTATAGCACAAGACAATGCGGATAATGTGTTTGCCGCAGAACTTAGAATAGAACTTTAATAAGCTAAAATGATAAGCTGTTTAATTGTTGATGACGAGCCGCTTGCGCACAAAGTCTTAGAAAACTATATTGCGCAACTCGATACGCTGCAACTTGTAGGCAATGCTTACAGGGCTGCCGAAGCCATTGGTTTTTTACAAAAAAACACCGTGGATATTCTATTTTTAGACATAGAAATGCCCGAATTGACGGGCTTAGAAATGCTAAAAACGCTGCAAAATCCGCCAAACGTGCTACTCACAACCGCCTATTCGGAGTTTGCCTTAGACGGGTACGAGCTTGGCGTAGTAGATTATTTGCTAAAACCCATTCGGTTTGACAGGTTTCTGAAAGCCGTGCAACGCATTTCAGTTGTTAAAAACCTCGCGGCTAAAAATCCCATAGCTAAAAAAGCGGAACCACAAAGCGATTACTTTTTCGCAAAAGCAAATGGCGCACAACACCGTATAAATTTTGCGGATATTCGCTATGTGGAAGCATTCGGCAATTTTGTTAAAATACACTTGGCTGATAAGTTTATTTTAACCGCCGAAACCATGATAACTATTCAAACAAAACTGATTACCGCCAATTTTGTACGCATACATAAGTCTTTTATTGTAAATATTGACAATATTGATAGTCTGGATAGTTCGCTCGTTTTTATAGGCAAAAACAGACTTCCCATCGGCGCATCGTATAAAGCCAATTTAATGAAACTTTTTAAATAAGGGCAAAAATCTCCGCGCCTTACCTAAGATTTTTTGGATTGAATACTATAAAAAACAGGCTTATGTGGCCTTGATATGCCTTATGTGGTTCAATTTTACAAGCTGCTTAACTTTTCAACGTATCAACCAAAAGGGAATACAACGACCACGCCGCGCTGCGACTACCCGCTATCCCTTGAAATAGTAGGCTAACTAAAATATCAATAATCAACAATAAAAAATGAAAAAAATCTTTTTCTTTCTTTGCGCAATATGCTTTGCAAATATAGGTTTTGCGCAAAATTACACCATTAGCGGCACGCTCAAAGATGCCGAAAACGGCGAAGACCTTATCGGGGCAACGGTTTCGGTAAAAGAGCAGCCAAGCATCGGTACAACCGCAAATACCTATGGCTTCTACTCCCTCACCTTGCCGAAAGGCAACTACACGATTGTATTTCAATACATTGGCTATGAGCCTATGGAAGTGCCAATTGTGCTTGATGCAAATCAAAAAATGGATAAAAAACTCGGCAATACGGGCGAAAAACTCGCTGAAGTAGTCATTCGAGCAGAAGCTGCCGACCGAAATGTGGCGAAAACCGAAATCGGCGTGACGCAACTCTCGCCAAAGGACATCGAAACGATTCCCGTCATTTTTGGCGAAAAAGACATTCTGAAAACGCTACAACTTACACCTGGCGTGAAAACCGCAGGCGAGGGCAATGCAGGCTTTTATGTGCGTGGCGGCGCAACCGACCAAAACTTGATACTTTTGGACGAAGCTCCTGTCTATAACGCGTCGCATTTATTGGGCTTTTTCTCGGTTTTCAACTCCGACGCGCTCAAAAATGTCACGCTTTACAAAGGCGGTATTCCCGCCGAATTTGGCGGGCGTGCGTCTTCGGTGCTCGATGTGCAGATGCGCGAGGGAAACAATCAGAACTACGAAGCCGAAGGCGGCATTGGCTTAATCGCTTCGCGCATCACGTTTCAAGGGCCAATTGTGAAAGATAAAGGCTCGTTTATTGTGTCGGGCAGGCGCACCTATGTTGATGTTTTTACCAAACTTGCAAAAGACGACAATATTAAAAACGCCATTTTAAACTTCTATGACTTGAATTTGAAAGCCAATTATCAAGTTACGAAAAAAGACCGCGTGTTTTTGTCGGGCTATTTTGGGCGCGATGCCTTCGGATTAGGCGACCAGTTTGGCATTAATTGGGGTAACGCAACAGGCACCGTGCGTTGGAACCATATTTTCAACGAAAAACTGTTCTCGAATACCTCGTTTATTTACAGCGATTTTGATTACGCCTTTAATATCGGTGCAGGGGATAACAAAATTACGATAAAATCGGGTATAAAAGACATCAATATCAAGCAAGACTTTTCGTATTATTTAACGAATAAAAACAGCTTGAAGTTCGGTGCAAACTTCATTAACCATACGTTTACGCCAAGTAAAATAACGGTTCCAGACGACAGTCCGTTCAAAGCATTCATCGCCGATATACCCAATAGATACGCCACAGAAGCGGGGTTTTATGCGCAAAACGACCAAAAAATTACCACTAATTTTAGTATGCAATACGGCTTGCGCTACTCTTTATTCAATTTCATTGGCGAAGGCACGGCTTATACATTTGATGAAGACGGCAAAACAACCGAAGCAAAAACCTACAAAACAGGCGAGATTATTCAAACTTACGGCGGTTGGGAGCCGCGCCTTACGGCAAATTACCGCTTAAACGAAACCAGCTCCATCAAGGCTTCTTACAATCAATGCTACCAGTATTTGCATTTATTGTCTAATTCGACCACGTCTTCGCCTACCGATTTGTGGGTGCCGAGTAGCAATAACGTAAAACCGCAAATTGCCAACCAAGTTTCGTTGGGCTATTTCCGCAATTTTGCGAACAATCAATTTGAGTTTTCGGCGGAAGCCTACTACAAGGATTTGCAAAACCAAATTGACTACAAAAACGGCGCACAACTCACCTTCAATGCCACCGTTGAATCGGAATTGAACTACGGAAAAGGGCGCACTTACGGTTTAGAACTTTATTTGCGCAAGCGTACAGGCAAACTAACGGGCTGGGTCGGCTACACGCTTTCGCGCTCGCAACGACAGTTTGACCA
>JBEEMU010000622.1:0-2849 GCA_041192485.1 Bacteroidota bacterium
GTGTGGTTTGGTGTCCGTTTTGTGTTGCCATTATTGCCTTTTTTATTGTTTTTCTTCACAAATGGTTTAGTAGAAATGCTAAAAATTGGTTTAGAAAAAATGAATATTGGTGGGGCAAACACCAGCGTATTTCTGCCGTTGGTCTTGGTTTTATTTTTACCAAAGTGGTTCCCCGAGCAAAAAGGAATCGCTTTAGATGACAAAGGCGCGAGTTACGAAACCTTTTTGCCATCAATACAACGGCTGCACGAGGCGGCGGCCGAAGAGTATGAGCCAAAATATAAAAACTATTTTGCTTGCGGCGACTGGATTAAAGCAAACACGCCCGAAAAATCGGTGATTTGCTGCCGCAAACCCGGCTTGATGTATATTACGGCAGACCGCTACGTTACAGGCTTCAAACAAACGACCATCACCGATTCGCTCATCGCCGACCTGCAATCGCGCAAAGTGAACTATTTGGTTTTAGACCAACTTGGTTTCTCCGATGTCGGACGCTATATTTATCCTGCGGTAATGGCCAATCCGCAGAAATTCCCAATCGTCTTTCAAGTGAAAGAGCCAGATACTTATGTCTTGAAATTTGTACCCGAAGCACCTGGTGGCACTGGGCAAACGCCGCCGCAGCAACCTTCTACACAGCAACCTTCTACACAGCAACCTTCTACGAAATAAGAAATGGCAGATTACTATAAAAAAATAGTTAGTCTAATATTTCAAGGGATAGCGGGTAGCCGCGGCGCGGCGTGGTCTTTGTCGTTCATATCGGTGGCAACCTAATAAAGGTGCATTGCACCGTAGTATTCAAACAATGCATTTATAGACTGCGGTACGATGCACCTTAACCGACTTTTTTTATCACATTTCTACAAATACTGCAGTGCTACGCACCTCGTCACTTAAAATATTACATTAACAAAAAATCAACAAAAAAAGTAGTGACAAACAAAGAAATAGCAAAAAATTTTCAGCAACTCGCGCAATTGATGGAGTTTTGGGATGAAAACCCATTTAAAATAAAGTCGTATAATAGTGCCTATATTCTGTTGCGTAAAATTGACCGCCCACTCGAAACCATGTCTGATGCCGAAATTACGGCGATTAAAGGGGTAGGTGCGAGTATTGCAAAAGGAATTAGAGAGTTATTGACTTCGGGCAAGTTGGAAACGATGGACGCTTTGCGGTCGAAAACCCCTGCGGGTGTGCAGGCGATGCTCCGTATTTCGGGCTATGGCCCCAAGAAAATCAAGCAATTATGGCAGGAACTCGGTGTTGAATCGCTGGGCGAGCTGTTGTATGCCTGCGAAGAAAACCGTTTAGTCAGCCTCAAAGGGTTTGGCGACAAAACGCAAGCCGATTTAAAGCAAAAAATCCAGTATTTACAACAAGCCGAAGGCAAAATGCTTTATGCGAACGCCGAGCGATTAGCGAACGCTTCGGCAAACGAGCTGCGCTGCGCCACGCAACACATTTACATAAAAGTGTCGGGCGAGCTGCGTCGCCGCTGCCCCATTGTCGAGCTTATCCAGTTCGTTGTGATAGAAAAAGTGGACGTTTTGGCGAGTTTAATTACCGAAAAAACGACGATGAATGTGCATAAAATCGAGGGAAATCGGGTCTGGGTGACGACAGAGCAGGGCGTTTTGATGCTTTTCACGACCTGTCAGCGCAACGATTTAGGCTCAAAACTCTTCAAGACGACAGGCAGCAGAGCGTTCATCGATGCCTTTTTAGCGCAAACGAAGGTATCCGATTTTACAAATGTGTCTGATGAAGACGATATTTTTGCGAAAGCAAACCTGCCCTATATTCCCGTAGAACTCCGCGAAGATGGCAAATACCTCACCGAAGAGCTGCCTAAATTATTAGACGATGTGCATATAAAGGGCGTTATTCATACGCATACAACGTATAGCGACGGCGCGAATAGCTTGCGCGAAATGGCGGAATATGCTCGCGAAGAGGGATTTAGATACATCGTGATTACCGACCACTCGAAAGCGGCTTTCTATGCGAACGGACTAACCGAAGAGCGTGTGCGCGAACAATGGCGCGAAATAGACACATTGAACGGCATTTTGGCACCATTCAAAATTTATAAAGGCATTGAATGTGATATTTTGAACGACGGTTCGCTCGATTATCCCGACGAATTTCTAAAAGAATTTGAACTCGTCATCGCTTCCATTCACTCTAATTTGCGCATGGACGAAGAGAAAGCGACCGCCCGTTTGATAAAAGCCATTGAAAACCCTTACGTCAATATCTTAGGACACCCGACGGGGCGATTATTGTTGGCTCGCGAAGGCTACCCCATCAACCACGCCAAAGTAATAGACGCTTGCGCCGAACACAAAGTGGCGATAGAGCTGAACGCCAATCCCAACCGTTTGGACATCGATTATACTTGGATTCCTTATGCCCTTTCAAAAGGGGTGAAAATTTCGGTGAACCCCGACGCACACTCCTGTCAAGGCATTAACGACATTCGCTACGGAATGTACTCGGCTCGCAAGGGCGCAGTCCCGTTTTATATGTGTGTGAACACGATGCAGCGCGACGAGTTTGAAAAATGGATGCGCAAACGCAAACGCTTATTAGCCGAAGCGAATAAACTCGTTTAAAGTTAATCGTATTCCGAATTATTTTAGCTTTTTCAATATCTCTTTCGCCGCCAATTCGCCGCTATAAGCCCCCCCATTCATATAGCCTTGAAACTCCAAATTGGTGTGTTCGCCTGCGAATAAAATATTTCCATCAACACTTTCTACCTCCCTGCCAGCGATTGTTTGGTATTGCCCGACCCTAAACGCCGAATAACTGCCAAGCGAAAAAGGGTGAGTTGGCCA